>CANPZN010000153.1 GCA_947588785.1 Candidatus Gastranaerophilales bacterium | reverse complement strand
TTTGCAGTTTTTGTGCCAATCCGCCTAATGTTCCGGAGATAGCAAATGTAGAAGATGCTAATAATCTTCTGACAATTAATGTCATTAATTTTCTTTGACTTTGAGGTAAAGCATATAGTTTAGGACGGCTCAGATACTCGGATAAACCAAGATATAATTCATGTTCTTCTTCGGTTGGAATAAATTTTTCTGTTATAGCAATTCTATTTGTATATTTAATATACTCTAAAACTTGTTTTCTTAAGGTTCTTTGACATATCGGAGCAATTCTTTCTTTCAATTCTGCAAAATCTACCTGCTGTCCTGTTCTGCAATATTGAGCCTTAAAGCTTGGCAAATCTCCAAAAGCATAATCATCAATAATACTTACTAAACCGTATAATTCCAATAATGAGTTTTGTAAAGGTGTAGCTGTCAATAATATCTTGTTTCTATCTGTTAAAGATTCTTTAATTGCGTTTGAAATCTTATTAGAAACCTTGTAAACATTTCTCAAACGGTGTGCTTCATCTATTACAACTAAATCCCAAGTTATTGCTTTTATATATGGAGCTTTGTTTCTTGCAAAGTTATATGAACTAATAACAATTTCATCTTGTTCAAATGGGTTTAATTTGCCTGCTTTAATTTCATCATTAAATGTTTTAGCTTCTAATATAACGGATGGCAAAAAGAATTTTTCTTCTAACTCCTGCTGCCATTGTTTTCGAAGTGACGATGGCATTATAATCAAAATTTTCTTTTTTCTTTCTGCCCAGTATTGAGAAACAATAATACCTGCTTCAATAGTTTTTCCCAATCCTACTTCATCGGCTAATATTGCACCTTTTGATAAGGGGGATTTGAAAGCAAACAATGCAGCATCAACCTGATGAGGATTTAATTGAACTTGAGCTTCGGATAATGTCCTTACAAATTTTTCAATAGTTTCAGAAGAACACCTCTTTGTTAATTCATTTGCGTAATATTTAGCATGATAATCTGTTTTCATACTTTTTTGATTTTATATCCCTTTTATTTAATACTATCATAAAAAATTAATTTATTTATTATTTATTAATAAACCAATTAGTGAACAAGGATAATAAAGGATGATTGGAGTCAAAAAGTAAAAAGCCTTCATCAATTTCTTGATATAAGGATTGTTACATTACTCTTTTATTATGTTCTAAAACGCTTCTGTTGTGTTCTTCTATCTCCTTAAACATCCTTTCTCTTGATTCGGCTACTTTTAGAGCAAGAGCTCTGCGTTCTTCTTTTGTCATCCCTCATTAGGTGCAGGGAACGGATTTTCTGCTCCTAAAGTATTGTTCTTTATTTTATTAATAATTAGATAATACGACCACTTTTTATTGACAGACTTAAATATTTCTTCAAATTTGACCTCTTTTACAAATTCCGCTTCTAATTTTCCTTTTTTTTAAATTGTTAATTAAATGTTAAAAAAATCAATATTTATGAAAAAAAGATTTATAACATAAGTGTTGAAAGTAAATAGTTAAGTTTGAAAGGAGCAGATTATGAGATTTTTAGTTAGAAAAGCACCAGACAATTTCATCAGAACAATAAATGACGAAATCAGTTCTTTGTTAAACAGACATTTTGACACATATTTTCCGCAAAATATGTACTTTGAAAATTCGGAAAAACTTTCAATGCCGATTGAAGTTACAGATAAAGGAAACTATTTTGAAATTAAAGCAGAACTTCCGGGAATTAAAAAAGAAGATTTAGACATTGATATTGAAAAAGAGTATTTAAATATCAAAGCTAAAAAAATCGATGAAACAAGCGAAGAAGAGAAAAACTATAAACATTCGGAGTTCAGTTACGGAGAATTTTCAAGATATATTCAGCTTCCTGAAAATATTGACATTGATAAAACCGAAGCAACGCTTGAACATGGAATTTTAACAATCAATGCCCCAAAACAAAATAAAGAAAAAGAACAAACAAAAAAATTACATGTAAAATAATAAAATATAAATAATCAAGTAAAAACCGCTATTGTTTATAATAGCGGTTTTTGCTTCTTGTTTTTTTGTAAAAAACTGTCAAATTTTGCTTAGATTGTAGACGAGTATAAAGAACAATAACCATAAGGGATAAGAATCTTTTGTTTGCGATATTTTGAGCAAACAACATACTGAAAATCGCCAATAAATATATTAGAGTAAAATTAATTTTAACCGCTAACTTAAAGTCTTTTTGTTTTATTTTTCTATAGAAAAATTGTCAGAGAACTCCCAACGTTGGAACTTTATAATAATATTATCAATACCCTAAAAGAATCAACACTAGTCTATTACAATATGCGTTTAGCTTTAGGTTTAGAGTGCGGCTAATATGTAATGCAATAAACAACTATAGATTTATAAAAAGCTTTTTTAAATAATTACTTTTGTAATCAATAATAAAAGCAATATTCCACCAGCCTAATATCTATTACTCAAAAAAACTAAAAAATAAAACGATAAAAATTTATACTTTAAAAATATATTCTATATGCTTATATAATAGCTATTTCCCCTTAATT
>CANPZN010000152.1 GCA_947588785.1 Candidatus Gastranaerophilales bacterium | reverse complement strand
AGCCTGAGTTACGGGGCTTAAGCTGAGCTTAGAAGTATTCTATACGAAGCTAAAGAACGTAATTTTTTATTATTTACTAAAAAAAAAAATAAATAAATAAATAAATAAAAAACTAATAAAAGGTAGACTAAAGTCTACCCTACTGCCTAAATTTTAAAAAAGCCGCTGCTCCAAATGTTGCGAAACTAGCCAGTGCAGAATAACAATCTGTTTAGCAGTTTGTTTGAAATTTGAATTAAAAAACGTTTCATGTTCTTACTAAAAATTCAAAATTATTTTTGTAAAATTTTAAAATACCATCATCACGCATTCTCGATAATTCTCTTGATAAAGCACTTCTATCCACACATAAAAATTTCGCCATTTCTTCTCTTGAATATGGAATTGAAAATATTTCTCCCTGAACCGGTTTATATGTTTCAAGTAAAGCTAATATTTTATCTCTTGTTGTTTTTTGTGCAATTATATCAAGTTTATCAAATAAAAATGAATTTCGTTTTGAGATCATTTTCATGATATTTTTAATCATTTGTAAGTGGTAAATGCATAATTTAGAACAAGGAGTAACTATTTTTTCAAAAGGAAGAAATAATACTTCAGAATTTTCTTTTGCGACATAGTTAACAGGGCTTTTATTTATTCCGCAGCAAACAATATTATGTCCAAAGATATCATTAATTTTAAATGTTTCAATAATAGTATTATTCTTAGAAGATTGAACACTACCTTCAAGAATAACACATAGAAAATTTATTTTTTGTCCTGCTTTAATAATATATGAATCTTTTTTAAAAGTTTTGGTTTTTATCCCAATGCATTTTAAAAGTTCAAGAATTTGATTATTTTCTATATTTTCAAATAAATCTACATTAAGCATTTATACATTTTTTCTTTTCTTTTTTTTCTTTTTTAAATCAGTAATATTTAAGTCTTTTTTTGCATTTTCTATTGAAATTTTAGCTAATGGTTTATGATTTCTTTTATTATAAAAAACAAGCCAATGTTTTCTTGATGGATTATCTACAGAAAAAGAAAGTATTCCAGAAACATTTTCACCACGTTTTATATTTTTCATAGCAAGTGAATTTTTATAATCCGTAAAAATAGAAGGATGATAAGAATTATGTAAATCATTGATAAGTTCAATATCAAATGACGAAAAATCTGATTGGGAATTATTATTTATAATTAAATCAATTGAAATTGTATTTAAATTTCCGAAAGGATCTTCTTCAAGAAATATATCATTAATATCAACATCAAGTCCTTCATATGCTAATTCATCTTGTTTTACGGCTTCATGTTTCATAACCGGAATATTTTGATTACTTTTTATTTTCACTTTTATTTCATCACCGGGAGAAATTAACACATTTTTTCCTTTTCTAAAAAGACTTAAACCCAAAGCTATAACACCACCGATTGCAGCTCCGCCTAAAACTGTATATCCTTGACTTACAATTGCACCTTCTAATCCTGCAAGTTCGAGAGCTGCCACAGCTCCATACGCTCCGCCTACGGCTGTATATGTTGCATCTTGTGCAATTGTTTTTACTACAGATTGTGCCGGATGAAGTTTTGAAGTCATTCCTCCTTCAATTGGTATTTCCCGTCCGTCAGGGGTAATCAGGTAGTCAAAAGAAAGCTCAATATAACCATCACGTCCCATTCTTTTAGGATCAACAATATTTTTAATTTTTCCATGAGCTACTGTTCCAATCGGAAGTAATACACCACTTCCAGCAAGAACTTCATTTGAAACTTCTGCAAAAAATTCATCCCCTTCTTGTGATGTTGTACCGTTAAGTACTTGTGAAACAGTTAATTCTATTGTTTTTGTTTCATCAATTTTCTTTACTTCGTTTGTAAATATATCTTCTTGTTTATTATTTTGTACATTAGTTTCTTCAATGAACCCTTTGATTGGTTCTTGGGCAAAAACTGATTGAAGTTCTGAAATTATAAAACCCATCAATATTAAAATTGTTATTAATTTCTTTTTCATAATATCCCTATCTTAATATAATTTTACTACATATCGCATTCATTGCAAAATATTTTATAAAAGAACAATCAAGAAATAAAAAGTAAATAAAGCCTGTGGGTGGATGTTTTACGTGTGTAGGGTGGGGGGGGGGGAAGCATGAGGAAGTGTGAGAGAAGAAGAGTGAAAGGTGCAAAAATAGCTTAACTTTTTCTTACTAAACCGACTTCAACAAGACGTTTTTAGCTCGCTTCATGGGTTTGCCCTTCCTCTCACTTTGCCATCACATTCTCGGGTTCGGTGCAGCGGCTTTTTTAAAATTTATGTAGTAGGGTAGACTTTAGTCTACCATTCTTTTGTTTTTACTTCCTTGATAAATTAAAAACGAAGTATCGCTTTGAAAACTTTATTTGTTTATTTAATTTTGTAAATAATAAAAAATTACAAAAAATTACGATTTAATTAATAAAAAGAATGTCGCAGCTGATGTAGGTTCAGGCACAGAGCTAATTAATGAAATATTTAGACCCCGAATGGCAACCATAGATCCTGAAA
>CANPZN010000151.1 GCA_947588785.1 Candidatus Gastranaerophilales bacterium | reverse complement strand
GATTCTGATATCGTAAAAGTAATGAATATGCAAATAGGGGATAAATATAGTAAAGAAATGGTACAGCAAAACCTTCAAGCTATATTCAAGACAGGTTATTTTTCAGAGAAAATGAAAGCGATTCCCATTCCAACATCTCCTGATTCTTTAACGTTAAGAATATATTTAGAAGAGAATATTCCTATTACCGGATTTTCAGTTACAGGAAATACAGTAGTTTCTACAGGCGAGATTATAAATATTTTAAGTGATTTGGAGGGTAAACCTCAAAATATAAGAACACTTGAAGATGCCAGAACACAAGTTGAAGATTTATATGCTTCAAAAGGATATGTACTTGCAAGAGTAGCTGATATAATTGATGATCCGGACGGATGTGTAAACGTCAATATTGAAGAAGGTATTATTAATTCAATATCATTTGAAGGGAATAAAAAAACAAAAGATTTTGTAATAGAACGAAATATTTTATCTACGCCGGGAAGTGTATATAATGAAAATACATTAAAAGAAGATTTGGTAAGATTATACTCTACGCAGGCATTTAAAGATGTAAATAGGAAAATAGAGCCTGTTGCCGATGCGTCAAATTTATATGATGTAACAATTGTTTTAGAAGAACAAAGAACCGGAACGATATCACTTGGGGGAGGATTAGATACAGCAACCGGATTATTCGCACAAGCAGGTTTTGTTGAAAATAACTTTATGGGCAATGGTCAAAGAGTCGGTATAAATTTCATGGCAGGTACAGGAGTTATCATGTCTGACAGTTCAACATTAGATCATGCTAATTTACAGGCAGAAGTAAGTTTCTTTGAACCGAGATTAAGAGGAACAGATAATTCACTCTTATTAAAAGCATTTATAAGAGATTTCGGAAGTTACCAAGTACCATTAGCAGTTGAACAGAGATTTGGAGGTGAAGTAGTATTATCAAGACCATTTAAAACATATAAAAATTTAATGGGATCAATCAAAATTGGTGCTGAGCATATAAAAGTAAAAGAGGGTGATGTAACAAAGATTGCTTCACTATACAATCAGCATAACATACCGATATCGGAACGTTCAAAACAATTACAAGGCGGAACTTATATAAGTCTGGGGCCCAGCCTTGTATATGATACCAGAGATAATGTATTAAATCCGAGAGATGGTGTATTAGCAACATTGAGATATAGTGAAAATATTAATTTTACGGACTTCAGCTATACACATGGTACTTTAAATGCAGGTTTAAAGAAATATTTCCCTGTAATGAAGAAATCATCATTTTCATTGTTAGCAAGAGCCGGAGGAAATATACATGGCGATATGCCTGAAGTTATGGCATATAGTTTAGGCGGGCCATATACGGTTAGAGGCTATAGAATGAGCAGCATAGGAACAGGCGAAGGATTTTTAATGGGCAGTGCTGAATTAACTACTCCGTTCTTCTTTATTGACCGTATAGATAAAGCCAGCTATTTAGATAATATTAAATTATCACTGTTTGTAGATGCAGGACATATATTTAATGGAACAATTACAAATAAATTATATAATCGTCCGGAATATGGTATAGCCGGAGGTGTAGGTATAAAATTATTTATACCCGGAGTCGGACCTTTATCTATAGATTATGGTATACCATTTACAAATGTAGGCTCAGGAAACAAAAAAGGTGCCTTCTCATTTGGTGTTGGAGATGTATTCTAATGTCTTACAATGTTATCTGTAATAATATACAAGATACAGAAATGCTTGCAGAAAAATTTGCACAAATTATTAAAGATACCGGATGTTTTGTATGTCTATATGGAGATGTAGGGGCTGGGAAAACCGCTTTTGTTAAATATATCTGCAAATATCTTGAAGTAAAAGAAAAAGTAACAAGTCCGAGTTTTGTAATTTTAAATGAATATAAAACAGGTATGTTACCTGTTTATCATTTTGATTTATATAGACTTGAAAATGAAGGAATTAATACAATTATAAATGAGCTTAATGAATATTCAGAAGGTAATATTGCAACATTTATAGAATGGGCGGAATTTTCACGGAACGCTATTCCTTTTGATAGAATTGAAATACATATAAAATACATTGAAGATAATAAAAGAGAGTTTATTATTAATTCATATGGGAATAAATCAAACCAGATTTTAAAAAGGCTTCAGAAATGAAAATACTAGTATTTGACACATGTTTTAATAAATCTTATGTTGTTTTAAGTAATGATAATAATATAATAAATTCAGACATAATAGAAAGCTCTGAATCCAATTATCATAGTGCATATATAATTTCACACATAAGAAATATACTAAAACAAAATAATATGAAAATAGAAGACTTAAATGCAATAGGGATAAATATTGGGCCGGGAAGTTTTACCGGGGTAAGGGCAGGAATCACAATTGCAAGAGTTTTAGCACAACAATTTAATATAAAACTAATAGGAATACCCTCTTTAAAAATTCTTTCAAAGTTAAATAAAACAAAAAAGAATACATTGGTAATTACAGATGCGAGAAAGAATAAAGTATATACAGCACTTTATTCTTCAACAGGAGAAAATTTAATAGCTCCAACTTTGGAAGATAA
>CANPZN010000150.1 GCA_947588785.1 Candidatus Gastranaerophilales bacterium | reverse complement strand
TTTACTCGGACAAAATTATCCAAGAAAATTTGTTGATTCGGAATGTGGCGAAATCTGCGAAAGGGTGAAACGAAGTGAACCCGAGTAAAAATGGGGCTGAAATGAGCTACAGCGAAAGCGAGCGAATGACAAGCCCAAAGACAGCAAATTTCAAGACAGTAAATTTCCCAAAAGGTGAAGTAGTACACGAGCAAACCAAAGAATGTGATGGTGAGCTGAACTTCAAACAAAGAATAGTGGAATATTGACCGAGTGACAGCAAATTTCAAGACAGTCGGCGAAAAGTCCGGATAAAATTCTGAAAAAATTTTATATTTTGCTTAAAATAAGAGTAAAATTTTTTTAGTTGAGTTTGATACTGATTTCGGTATAATATAATTAAGTTTGAGATAAGGATTTATAATGATATTCAAATGTTGTGAGTGGGCTTTAGCTCATCTGGTAATAAATTCAGAAGATTTAACTTATTGCTGCCAATCTTTTGACAAAAAATTGACATTTATGGAAAATTATCACGGTGAATTAATAGATGTGGACAAATATATTAATGATAGAAAAATATATATAGAGCGTTGTAAAAAAGGAGATTTTCCTTTACAATGCAAGGATTGTCCTACTTTAGAAGAACGAAATTGGGATGAAACTCCGGGATTTATAGATGTTTCTGTTTCAAACAGAACAAAATGCAGCTGTGATTGCACATATTGTATAATTTCCGGAGGAGGAAACCCTGAAATTAAAAAAGAATTAAATACACGTAGTGTTTGGGATGTTAAACCTGTTTTGACTTCACTTAAAAATAAAAATATGTTTAAACCTGGTTGTCATTTTATTATTGGCGGCGGTGAGTGTGCTGAATATCCTGATGGTGAGTTAAAATGGCTTATTGATTTTGTATTTTCCATTAATGGTTCAATAGAATTTTTATCTGCGGGAATTACTTATTCTGATGATATTACTAAAGCCTTAGAGCATGGTGAAACTAAGTTAAAAGTATCTGTTGATGCGGGAACTAAAAAAACTTATGAACAAATTAAAAGAGTAAAAGGTTTTGATAATGTTTGGAAAAACCTTAAAAAATATATAAAAGCAGAAAAAAGAAATACTGATTCTTTAGTGACAATAAAATATATTATTATTCCCGGAATAAATGATAATTTAAAAGAAGCAAAAGAATTTATAAAAAGAGCATTGAATATAGGATGTAAGTCAATTGAAATAAATGTGGAATTCTTCTGGATGAATGAAAATTTTGATAAACCTGTATCTGAAAATTTGAAAGAGGTATTAAAATATTTTAATAGTTTAAAGAATAAGAATGTGTATTTTTCATCAAATATTAACTCTCATATAAAAAGTTGGTTGGAAGGTAATCTTACTTCCGTTTAAATAATTGTTTTTTAAAACCATAGTGATGACTTGTATATAATTCTTTTAATTCTTTATCAAAATATTTGAACTTTATTGACTTTATAAAGTTTGTTATAAAATTGTCTTTTATATTTTCTTTTTTATTTGTATTTTGAAAAAAGAAACAATAAAATTCTGTAATAAAATTTAGTTTTAGAGCAAGTTTGTTCATTTCTTGTGCAAGATTAATAAAGTAATTGTCAATTTGATAATTTTTTAACCTTGAATATCTTGCATCAATATCAATTATTATATTTTTTACACCTAATTTTTTGGCTATTTTGAGAAATTTTTTAAATTCATTGATATTATCATTATAAGTGGGGATAATAATATATTTAAGTCTGATTGCATCACGTGATTTTTCTGTTGCAGCGTATTTTTTTAAGCTGTCAATAACACGGTCAAAAGCGTCAATCCGTTTAATTTTCTTAAAAGTTTTTCTGCTGCCACTATCAAGTGAAACGATAATATAAGTTGTTGCTTCATTCATTGCTCTAAAAAGATTATGGGAGTACTTTACTGCATTAGTCGGAACAAATACTCTTGCATAGTTATTTATTGCGAAGAGTTCTAATAATTCATCACATTCACGGTAAATTGTAAACTCTCCTCCACCGATATGCAATTCACATCCTTTTTTTATTATGCCTTGTTCTTTAAAATACTTTAAAATCGGTAATATGTCATAAGTTTTAGTTGTTCTTTCCCATCTTTCATTATTGTTCGAGCAATAAATACAATCTAAATTGCACATGGAAAAATGGGTAATTGTTATTTGGTCAATATATTTTTCATTAGACCAATCTTTTTCTTCTATTTTATAACAATTTTTACATTCTTTAGGACATCCGCCATTTTTAAAAACATCGGCATATTTATCCATACGTTTAAAAAGATCTTCCGTTGGGATTATTTCTCCTTTATAATTGTCTGCAATTAAAGGTGGAATTTGCCCATTTATCTGATCTACCGGTGAAAAACAGCACGATGCTATTAGATCATTAAAAAAACATAATCCGTGTTGTATTAAGTGACAACTTTTATACATAGTAATTAAATGTTAGCATTATTAAAAATTTTTCTCAATAAGATTATTTAAAATATAAAAAACAGACCCATAAGGAGTCTGTTATATGGTACTCCCAAGGGGATTTGAACCCCTGCCGCATCCGTGAAAGGGATGTGTCCTAGGCCTCTAGACG
>CANPZN010000149.1 GCA_947588785.1 Candidatus Gastranaerophilales bacterium | reverse complement strand
CTGAATCAATAAACGCATAATAATCTCCTGTCGCTACTTTCATTCCTGCATTTCTTGCTGATGACAGTCCTCCATTCTCTTTATCTACTATTTTTATCCTTGAATCTCTATTTTTATATTCTTCCAGTATTTGTCTTGATTTATCTTCAGATCCGTCATTTACACATATTATCTCTATATTTGCAAATGTTTGATTTAGTATTGTATTCAGACAATTTCGCAAATATTTTTCTACATTATATACCGGTACTATTACTGAGATTTCAGGTCTTTTCATTTCTATTTCTTTTCCAATTTAGAATATTCAAACTTAAAATTAAATTTTATAAAACTAAATAAAACAGCATAAATTCTGTCATTTTCATACCAAAAGTCATATAAATTCGCTCGTTTTTTAAATCTTAACTTCAATGACCAAAATTTAAAATAATATATATTTGGCTCAGTATATAATACCTGCATTATTTTATACATTAGCCTTATTTTAAATTTTCGCATATAAAAAGCAATTATTCCTGATTGACTTCTTATTATACATATATTCCTATATGTTATTGGCATTTCCTGATTAATTTTTCCGAAATCAAACACATTTTCTTTTAATAAACAGCTCTCATTTTTAAATTTCTTTGAAAACTTACTTTTTAATTTTAAATCTATCAATTCATAACGATAAATTATGTCATCAGCTTTTCTCTGCCAAAAGTTATATTTTACATCTTCAAAAATATCTGATTTCTTTAAATTTTCATACATTAAATTAACTACATTTATTATATCCAGATACTGTTTTCCGCCTTTTTGCACTATTGAACCGCTTCTGTTTATTCTATAAAAATATAAAAACTCTCTTACTATTGATACTCTTTGGGTTTTGAAAAATATTGAAAAGAAAAACGGGCCGTCTTCAAAAATTAATCCATCAGGAAATTTCGCCTGACATTTTTCTATAAAACTTCTTTTATATAACTTATTCCATGCCATTACACATACATCCATTAAAAACGGCTTGGTATCTTTATATGAAAATACTCGATTATCAAAACTTTCATCAAAAAATTTCAACGAAAAATATTCATCCGCTTCTATTATTTGTGATTTTGAATCATCAAATAAATTAACGGCACATATTGCTATATCTGAATTAAGTTCTGTTATATTTTTGTACATTTTTTCAAACATCGTTTTATCAATCCAATCATCTGAATCAATAAACGCATAATAATCTCCTGTCGCTACTTTCATTCCTGCATTTCTTGCTGATGACAGTCCTCCATTTTCTTTATCTACTATTTTTATCCTTGAATCTCTATTTTTATATTCTTCCAGTATTTGTCTTGATTTATCTGTAGAACCGTCATTTACACATATTATCTCTATATCCTTAAATGTCTGGGTTATAATACTATCCATACATTTATTCAAATATTTTTCCACATTGTAAACAGGTATTATTACTGAGATTTTCGGCATTTCATTTTATCCATCAATTTTTGTATGGGTGATTTCGATAAATAATTTAATTTATCTTCAAGAATTTTTATTTGTGCTTCATATTCTGTTTTTTGAGCTAAAAGTTTTTCATTTAATAACTTTTCAATTTTTTGAGTATTTTCATCTGTTGTACGTTGAATTTTATCAATTTGAACATTTGTCATAGATTTAACATCTGTTATATCATTTGCTATTTCATTTTGTATTGTTTTTTTACAATTATCAATATTTTGATATATTTGTTCCAGACGAATATTCTCTTCTTGTTTTAATTTATCCACCGTATTTATTATTAAAATATTTAAATTATTATTATCCTCAGAAATTTTATTATATACATTGCTAAATTGTTCATTAACATCTTTTTGCATATTTGTAAATTGTTCATCCATAGATGCTTTTGTATAATATAAATGTTCTTTTACCGTATTTTTTAATTGACCAAATACATTTTTTATTTCCGTTTTTAAATTGTCATTATTAATTTGTAATAATTCCTGAAATTTATCCGAATTAAAGCTAATCTCTTCATATATATTTTTAAATTCTTCTATATTTTTTTTATCTAACAAATTAATTGCATCTTGGAGTTCTGATTTTTTTGAATATGAACATTTTATTTCATCTAAATTATTATTAAATTCTTGAGAGGTATTTTCCAGATTACTATTAACATCTATTATTTGTTCATCTATATATTTATAACTTTTGGTAAATTCATCATATAATGCTGAAACATTATCATTTAATGATGTAATTTTATCATCATTTATGGATGATATTTCCATCCAAATATCATCTATTTTTTTCGATATCTTTTCTTCTGTTTCATACTTCGTCTTCTCGGCAAGCGTATTTGTATAATCGTAGTTCTTACTTATATCGTTATATACTGCGTTTATCTTCTCATCCGTTTGTGCTGTTATCTCGTTTCTTAGACTTTCCCCTTGTTCTTTTAATTCATTCTCGGCTCTCTCGGATATTGTGTTTGCATAATCATATACTTTCGATATCTTTTCTTCTATTTCATACTTCGTTTCTTCGGCAAGTTTATTTGTATAATCGTAGTTCTTACTTATATCGTTATATACTGCGTTTATCTTCTCATCCGTTTGTGCTGTTATCTCG
>CANPZN010000148.1 GCA_947588785.1 Candidatus Gastranaerophilales bacterium | reverse complement strand
CTTATGCCTTCAAACAAACGGGGCTTTTTCTCTTCCTTCGCTAAAATGCTTTGATTCGTAACACTCCGATTTATCATGAAAATTTATTCGGACAAATTTAATTTGGTATCACAACTTTGAAACTGCGATACCAAATTATTTTTATGTTAGTTTTTAGCAATATATTTTTTCTCACCTGAAGAGTAGGCATGTCTTGGTGCTGAAGAATCACCCAAAGTCCACCTTATACCTGCCTGAAGACCTACGCCGTTTCTTCCGCCTGAGGTAAAGAATGTTTGGAAAAATCCTGTTAATCTTTCACCAAAGGTTTTTCTTATACCTATTCCGTATTTAACAAAAGGTTTTACACTAACTTCAGGTAATGTAGCATCTGATGCTTGAAATTGTGTCTTATCCAGAACATTCCATACAACACTTACACCTGCATATGGCTGCCAGTTGTTACTTAAGTTACCTATGAATTTAATGCCGGGTTCAAATTGAATAGCATGTAGCGGGTCTCCATTTACTCTAATTCCTGCTGAATTTGTATAATCAAAGGTATTTATAAATGAGTATGACATTGAATAGCTCGGCTGAATAATAAATTTGCCGTCTGCAAGTTCCCAATTATAGCCTGTTTTAGCAGCTACACCTGACATTAATAAAGTAAAATCGTCATTACCGTAGAGTGTATCAGCGTCTGCAATATTAGAACCGACGTTAGCTGTTAATCCGGCAAAATAATTATCTTTATAAGCCATACCGACTAAACCTAAAGTTGCACCATTTTGATTAATTCCGATTCCGTCATAAGCTTGATGTGAACCATTGTAACCTACATATGCACCAAACATAGCGTCCCAACCATTGCCAAGGTCTATAAGTTCAGTATCTGCACCGAAGAAAGAACCCCAAGCTACGTTTGATACATCCGGCCCTCCTTTAAGATCAACATTTTCAAAAGTTGAATATGGTCTTGCCCATATTGCTTTATTTTCATACGGAGTATTGGTAGGATCAAACACTAAATTTGAATCTGCTGCAGCAAATTTGTTTTTGTTTTTTAGTGCTTGTCGCTGTTTTTTAGTCATTAACATATACATATCCATATTACGGAATGCTTCATCGTATGAATTTAACTGATTTAGATATCCGCCTATTTGGGCTGCGATCGGAGCTGCCATTACTGACGGGTTAAAGTCGTGGTATGTGTTGCCTCTTGGTGCAATATGAATTGAATTACTTGTGGTAGTTCCTCTAAACCATCTTAAAGGTGATAATACGTCAGCGGTTGTCCCTGCTTTAATTGCACTGCCCATACCGCTGTCTTTAATTGTAATATCATAAGTCGGACTTGTAAGAGTATCAGGTATAATGTTTAATTCTGTTACACTACTGTCGCCATTTGGACTATATCCGGCACTGGTAACAGTTTTCCCTGGATCTTGACTTTGTGTACCTGTTGACAAATAAATATCTACACTTCTTGCATAAACTTTTGATGTTTCTGTGTATAAACACATTGCGAAAATAAACAGTATTAACCCTAATAACACTTTTCTCTTTTTCATACTTAATTCCTTTATATTAAAATTTCACTCCGTATTTATAATATTATAGTTCTATAAAAATATCAAGTATCTGATACTTTTATGAAAAATTACCAGACTGTGCTGTTAAACTTAATATAATATCCTCCTAAAATATACTGGGGGATACTGTATGGCAAATGACAATAGTTTTGGTAAAAAACTAAAGCAAATCAGAAAAGCTAAGGGTTTGACTCAAGAACAATTGGCAGAGCTTGCAGGGGTTCATGAAAAACACATATCAAAACTGGAATTGGGTACTTATAAACCCAGTTATGATACATTAAACAAAGTTTTATCCGCTCTCGATTTGGAAATTGATAAGATTGGATTAAATTCAAAAAAAGTATCAGGAAACAACAACTCTTTTTATGTTAAATCTATGCAAATATTGAATGCAGCAACAAATGAAGAATTGGAATTTTATTATGGGCTTCTCAAACAAGCTCAAAAAGCTAAAAGAATATTTGGTAATAATTGAGCAACTTTATGGTTGCGATACTAAAATAAATAAAAAAAGTAAATAAAAAAATGAAAGGTAGACTAAAGTCTACCCTACTGACTGACTATACGAAGCTGAAGAACTTAATTTTTTATTATTTACAGAAAAAAATAAATAAAATAAAAAATAATAAAAGGTAGACTAAAGCCTACCCTACTGCCTATTAATTTAAAAGATATAAAAAGTAAATAAAAAAAATTAAAGTTCATAGCGGAGTATAGTAAAACTTCTTAATGAAAGAAATAGAAAAAGCCCCGTTTGTTTGAAGGCCTGAGTTACGGGGCTTCAGCTGAGCTTAGAAGTAATCTATACGAAGCTAAAGAACGTAATTTTTTATTATTTACAAAAAAATAAATAAAATAAAAAATAATGAAAGGTAGACTAAAGTCTACCCTACTAACTACCCTACATTTTTAAACTTTATTATTTATCAAATAAATAAAATAAAATAAAAGAAAAGAAAAGAAAGGCAAGTCTACCCTACTAACTATTAATTTGAAAGACATAAAAAGTAAATAAAAAAAATCAAAGTTCATAGCGGAGTATAGTAAAACTTCTTAGCGAAGGAATAGAAAAAGCCCCGTTTGTTTGAAGGCCTGAGTTA
>CANPZN010000147.1 GCA_947588785.1 Candidatus Gastranaerophilales bacterium | reverse complement strand
TGTATACCCAATTTGCTGAGGATAATGAGTTAAAGGATATAATAACAGATTTAATATATATTTCAGATAGTTTTAATAAGTTGTCGGAACATGATTTCAAAGAAGCAATAAAAGAAAATGTTGAAAAAATAAACCAATATCAAATAAACTGTGAAAAGAAAAATCTTATATCAAAATACAAAAGTTTAAATGATGATGATATAGAATCAATGCAAGAACAAATGAAATTACGTGAAAGAATAAAAAATAAACAACAAATCGGAGAATAAATTATAATGAGCAAAAAGAAAATTTCAGATTTATCAGTAGTCGGAATACTAGAAGATGATGATACAATGGAAAATGAAACATCAGAAACATCAGGAATAATATTAATGACAGAACCTGAATCAATCAGCCGTGACGGCATGGATGTTATTATGAATTCAGAAAGAACAAAAATCATTGATACTATGGAAAATGAAGATTTATTTACAGGTGATCTTTCTGAAGAAGAAGATGATGATGATGTTTCTTTAACTGATGTTCTGTTACCCAAAGGAATATCGTTCGATGATCCTGTAAGAATGTATTTAAGAGAAATAGGAAGAATAAAATTATTAACGGCAGAACAAGAAATCGATTTGGCAAAAAAAATAATACAAGGCGGAAATGCCGGAGTTATTGCAAAAAGAAGATTAGTTCAGGCAAATTTAAGACTTGTTGTTAGTATTGCCAAAAAATACGTAGGAAGAGGCATGCTGTTTTTAGATTTAATTCAAGAAGGTAATTTGGGTTTAATAAGAGCAGCAGAAAAATTTGATCACGAAAGAGGTTATAAGTTTTCAACTTATGCAACTTGGTGGATCAGACAAGCCATAACTAGAGCTATTGCAGATCAGGCAAGAACAATAAGAATACCTGTTCACATGGTAGAAACAATTAATAAATTAAAGAAAGTTACAAGAAAATTGGCACAAGAATTATCAAGAAAACCAACGGAAGAAGAACTAGCCGTTGAAATGAATATTTCTGTTCCAAAATTAAGAGAAATTGTAAAAGTTGCTCAAGAGCCTTTATCATTGGAAACACCAATTGGAAAAGAAGAAGATTCAAGATTGGGTGATTTCATTGAAGACAAAGATGCTGATGCTCCGGTAAAAACCGTAGCTCAAGAACTGTTAAGAGAAGATTTAGCTGAAGTATTAAGTGGTTTATCTCCAAGAGAAAGAGATGTTCTTCGCTTAAGATTCGGCATGGATGACGGAAGGCAAAGGACTTTAGAAGAAGTAGGTCAATTATTCGGTGTTACAAGAGAACGTATCAGACAAATTGAAGCTAAAGCACTAAGAAAATTAAGACATCCAAATAGAAGTAAACGATTAAAAGAGTATATTGAAGTATAAAAAAAAAGAAGAAGGCAATGCCTTCTTCTTTTTTCTGTCTGAGAAAAATTTCAAAATAAGGAACCAAATTTTCCGTAGGGGGGGGGAAAAAAACAGGCAGAGACTGTTTAAAGTTGGATTAGCTTCAAGACAAAATATAAATGAGTTAAACCAAACTTTTAAGGTAGAGCTGCACCAAACCCGAGAATGTGAGGGCAAAGCTAAAGGAAGGTTTCGGCAATAGATTATATATATTTAATAAAAAAGTTAATCATGCCTGCAGTTAAATATAATTAAGTACAGATTAACTATTAAATACCATATTGTTAGAAATATAGAATATGCCCGATGGGAATTGAACCCACATCTAAAGACTTCGGAGATCTTTGCTTTATCCAATTAAGCTACGGACACATAAAATTAAAAAATATAATTTAGTATCGCATATTTTTGCAGACTAATTGTTACCATTCAATCTAATCTTATTATAAACAAATAAATTTAAATTCTCAAATTTCCTCTTTTATAAAGATATTTATTATAATCAGAAAAGTTATCAAAAATATCAGACTGTTTTTTTAAAGGTTTAGAGTGAATATTTATCGAATTAGAAGTTATATCAGAGAAATTAAATAGATTTAACTCATCAGAAGTTTGAAGATACTCAAGATTTTTAAAACGTTCTTTTCTGACGAAACTTTCTGGAGTTTCTCCTTTTTTAGCCAATTCTTTTTTATAAGATCTGTTAGCAAAAATATTTTTCAAAATAGGAGTAACAATAGAATTAGAAAGGAGAGTATAAGCCAATGATACAATAAGCATCATGCCTTCAATTTGACCGCATAATTCATCGTAAGCGTTACCATTATAATAATTATCAAAAGGAGTTTTTTTAAATCTAGGGATTTCTTCGAGAGCAATTTCCTTTAAGGAAGGAGAAGGAAAATCAAATTTTCTTTCTTTAATATAATTTTTATGTAAAAAAGAACTAAAAGATTGAGATTTTTCACGTATTGCAGAAGGGAGATTTTCATATTTTTTATTTATATAAGAAATGAGATCATCAATAGATTGAGCAATTACTTCTTTAGGGGATCTGAAACTATCAATATTAAATAACTCATCACGTGATAAACCTGCGACAGGGCCTGCAGTGTTAACCCATTCATTCAAAGCAGATTTTGTTGTCCATTTTCCGGAATATAATTTAGTCTTTAAAAAATAATTAAGAGCAATCGGAGGAACAATAGATAAAACAATATCTATATTTCTTTCTATTTTTTCTTGCTTAATTAAATAATCTTTGTTTTCTCTGTCACTCTTCTTTAAACCATTTATTTGAGCCCAATGGCTGGTAAAAGAAGAA
>CANPZN010000146.1 GCA_947588785.1 Candidatus Gastranaerophilales bacterium | reverse complement strand
GTAATATTTTAATTACCAACGGTGAAACAGGTGAAATGAAAATTTATGATACTGAAACATATAAAATTAATACATTAAAAAGGAAATTAACACCCGAAATGTATGAACACTCCGTAATTATGCTGGATGATAATAAAATTTTAATTTTAGGCTGGACTTCCGAGCTTTCGGCTTGGGAATATCCCGTAGAAATAATGTTTTTAAAAAAATAGTTTACGTTTTTACATAAATAATGATTTAAATAATCCTTTAAAAAATCTTGAATCAAAAGAAAATATTATTCGTTTATATAATAAAAGAAGGTTAATTTTATTTAACTTTTCTTTAAAATAATCTTCGTTGCTTTTTATATAATAAAACATTTGACTTCTTAACCTTTTATTATTTCTTAAATAATTTGCTTGAGTCTTAGCTTTATAATATTTTTTGTTACCTAAAACAGGATTTGCCATTGAATAATTAGTGTTGTGTCTTCTGTATGCAAATAAGGTCTTATTTATTATCGCACTTGAGCCGATTAAATGACAAAAAGAAAATAAGAATTTATCTGCGGTAATTTTTAATTTGCGTGCTTGTTCAATTAAAATAAGCATATCGCATACTGATTTTCTCATCATAGCGGAACTTGAAGGCCCCCAATGCCAAGTTGCAAAACTATATTTATCATTATCCAATACTTTTACGTCAGCATTTTCTTTATCTATACCATTTGCACTTCTATATTGTGTAAATTCTTCATATGTTTTATTTTCAACAGAAATATTTTCTTCTTTTTTGTTTGGACTGTCTATAGATGATAAAGTATGTATTACATTGTTTTCGTCTATTTCGGCCTGCAAACATGATGTAAGTGCTACAGATGTTTTTAAATGTGTTTCAATATGGATTGCACAATATTCGGGGAATAATATATCATCCCCATCAATACTGCATACAAATTGTCCATTTGCAAACTTTACTCCTTCAATAAACGAGGCTAATTGACCTATATTTATTTCATTTTTAATCAATTTTATTGATAAATCAGGATTGTTTTTTATAAAAATTTCTATTTTATCTATTGTATCATCTTTAGAAACATCATCAACGATTATTATTTCAAAATTTTTATAAGTTTGATTCCTAATACTCTTTAGGCAATCTTCAACAAACCTTGAAAAATTATGAGTTATAACAATAAATGATACTTTTGGTAAATTAAGAAAATTTTCCATTTTTACAGTTATGCAATTGCTTTTTCTATACGATATTTTACTTTGTCTTTGCCTAACACTTCAAGTATAACACCCATATCAGCACCATGTGTTCTTCCTGTTAATGCGGCTCTTACAGTCCACATCGTTTCTTTTGGTTTTATTCCGTAGTTTTCTTTGAAATATGTCCTAAATTCAGCTAATTGTTCATGCAATTTTTCTTCATTATCAAAATCATATTTGTCTATTTGCAAATTAAAGTATTTTAATATATTTTGAGCCTGTTCTGTATCTATGTTCTTTTCTTTAACACCTTCTTCATATTGAATATCTTTTCCAAAGAAATAAGCAACATCATTGGTTAAATCTGAGAGAATGGTAATAGGCTCTCTTGTTGCTGATATTACTTTTTCCAATTGTTCTTCCGTTAATTCTGACAGATCATACTTTGAAAGATATGGTTTTGCTTTTTTGGTTAATTCTTTTATGTCCATTTTCTTTATATATTGACCATTCATCCAATTTAATTTGTCATATTCAAAAATTGAATTTGATGAAGATACTTCTTGAATTCTAAAATCTTGTGCAATCTCTTCTAATGATTTTATTTCTATTCCGTCTGATGGTGACCACCCTAAAAGTGCTACAAAGTTTAATAATGCTTCTGTTAAATAACCTTTTTCCACAAATTCAGATACTGCAGTAGCTCCATGTCGTTTAGAAAGTTTACTTCTGTCCGGAGCTAAAATCATTCCTAGATGTCCGAATTTTGGTACTTTTGCTCCTAATGCTTCATATATAAGTATTTGTTTAAATGTATTTGATATATGATCTTCGCCTCTTATAATATGTGAAATTTCCATAAGCATATCGTCTATAACTACTGCGAAATTGTAAGTAGGTGTTCCATTTGATTTCATTATTACAAAATCACCTATTAATCTGGTATCTTGATGTAAATCACCTTTTACTAAATCTTCAAAATGTATTATTGAACTATCATGAAAGGCTTTTTGTGCTTTTTCGATTGAAAAACGTATTGCGGGTTTTCTTCCTTCTGCTCTTAATTTTGCTTTTTGTTCTTCCGTTAAATTCTCGCATTTCTTTGAATATACATAAGCTTGTTTATTTTTTGTTGCTTCTTCTTTTTCAGCTTCAAGTTCTTCCGGTGTACAGAAACATTCATACGCAAAACCTTTATCAATAAGCATTTGTGCATACTTAGGATATATATCAAATCTTTCGGATTGTGTATAAGGGCCATATTCTCCGCCCACATCAGGTCCTTCATCCCAATTTAAACCTAATGCTTTTAAACTGTCAAAAATATTATCAATATATGCTTGGCTTGTTCTTTCAGCATCCGTATCTTCGATCCTTAATACATATTTACCGCCGTTTTTTTTAGCAAATAAATAATTGAATAATGCTGTTCTTGCAGTACCTATATGTAAATTCCCACTCGGTGACGGTGCTATTCTAACCCTTATTTCGTCCATTTTTCTCTCCAATTTCCATATATTATATATAATAATTTTATAATAAACTAAGAATTTAAAG
>CANPZN010000145.1 GCA_947588785.1 Candidatus Gastranaerophilales bacterium | reverse complement strand
GCAGTGAAGCACTCGTCCGAAGAAAGGAAAATTCAAGACAGCAAGCGTAAGGTTGCGACACTAGATTAAATTAAAACTTCCAAAAATACATTTTGGAAGTTTTAATTTAAATTTGGTTTTTAATTTTTTTGATCTGTAAATTGTTTTAATTTTCAAGACAGTTAGCAATAAATTGCACTCACATAATTATATAAAATTTATCCAAGATAATTTTATATGCGGTATTTTTTTTAGATTTTTGAAACTGTCTTTTACTTGATATTCATTTTCTTCCTGGGTATTTAACTCAATAAGTTCATTTTGTTGAAATTTTTCCTTAATTTTTGTCATCATAGAAATATCCTCCATTTTATTCTCCATTATTATTAAAAATTTTTTTTTCTTTAAAATTTTAGGAAACTTAACAAAAATTAAAGTTTATCTGGATTCTTTTTTAGATTTTATTCATTTAGATATATTTAAAATCTATTAGGAGTCTAGTTTATCAGGTTCACCATATTTTTCTTTAAATTCAATTTTTGCATCTTCAAGAGTGAGCCCATTTTCTTGGGCATAAATACTTGCGTATTGATTTGGATCGAATGGATTTTGAAAAGATAGCGAATCATTGTTTTCAAGTTGAGTACCTGGTTTATTAGGTTGACCATATTTTCCTTCTAATTCAAGTTTTGCATCTTCAAGAGTGAGCCCATTTTCTTGGGCATAAATACTTGCGTATTGATTTGGATCGAATGAATGTTGAAAAGAGTTAAATATTGAATCAATGTTTCCAAATTGATCACCTATTTTAGTTGGTTCTCCATATTTTTCTTTTAATCCGATTTTTACATCTTCTAAATTCATCTTGTTTTGTTTTGCATATCTTTTTGCATATTCTTCCGGATTGTATTTTATTCCATTGAATAAAAAGTTGCTTGAAATTCCTGGTGTCATATATTATCCTCCAATCTATCTACATTTTAATTAACGTTTTTTTTATAAGTAAATTAATAGTACATTAGTACTATTTTAAGTTACCAAAATGTATTTTTAATGATGGAAAACCGGCGAAATTTCTAGGGCAATCTTAATCTTGAATTTTAGCAGCCAATAATGCTATTTGGGTTCTGTCTTTTACGGAAAGTTTATTTATAATATTAGATATATGATTTCGGACTGTATTCTTAGAAATGAATAATTTTTCTGCTATTTCCAGATTCGATAAACCTTCAGATATAAGATTAATTACCTCTTTTTCTCTATCGGAGATATTATAATCTTTAAAAGTTTTAGATTCACTACTTTTTTCTTCAATTTTTTTCATAATATCATAAATAAATTTTGCAATTTTTGAATCGAACCAAATTCCGCCATCTGAAATAATATCTATGACTTTTATTAATTCTTCCGTTTTAATATTTTTAACACAATAAGCATTTGCTCCAGAAGAAAATGCTGCCAAAACTTTTTCTTTTTCCTGGTATGCAGTAAGCATTATAATTAACATTTCAGGATATTCTTTTTTTATTATTTTAGTTGCTTCAATACCGTTCATTATTGGCATATCAATATCCATTAATATGATTTCAGGTTTATTTTTTTTTATAAATTCGATAGCTTCTTTGCCATTTTCAACGGCTCCTAGGAATTCGGTTTGTTTATTTTTTTTAAATTCATAAGCAAGTGTTTGCCTGGTAAATCCGTGATCTTCAACTATTAATATTTTGGGTGTATTCATATTTATCCTTTGTTTGGCAGCTCAATTATAAATTTTGTATATTCATTAATTTCACTTTCAACTCTTATTTTTCCGTTATTTTTTTCGGTTAATTCTTTTACTATTGCTAAACCAAGACCTGATACAATTTTATTTGAATAACTTTTTCCGGACGAATATTTATCAAATATGTGATTAATATTTTCCTGATTAATTCCTTGACCGTCATCTTTAACTTCTATTATTGTTGTATATTGATTCTTTATTGCAGAAATTGTTATATTAGAATTTTCTTTAATATTTTCAATTGCATTTGATACTAAATTCATAATAATCCTATTTAGAGAAATATAATCCGCCCAAATTATAAATCCTTTTGTAATATCTGTTTTAATTGTTATTTTTTTCCCTTCCGCAATAGGATGTAATGCATTGATAATAGTATTACATAAATCATATAAATTTACAGTTATTTTATCTATTCTAAATTCTTTATTTTTGTATACTTCAATGATACTGTTAATCATTTGAAGATATTTTTCATTATTTTCAGCCATACCTGTTAAAAGTTCATGATTATTGAATTCTTCAGTTAATATATTTATGGCTCTTTCTTGAGCCAAAATAGGAGCTCTTAAATCGTGAACGAGATTTTGTATAAAATTGTCTTGTAATTTTTCTTTTTCTTTTAATCCTTGAACCATATTATTTAAGGTATGTAAAGTTTCTTGTAAAGATGAATTTTCACTTGTTGATTCAAAAATTACGTCAAATGAGCCATTAGCAACTTTTTTAATATTTTGCTTAATCAGATCAAGCGGAGTTATGAAATTTTTATCTATATATTTGAGTATGCATAAAATGAAAATTGAACTTAAAGTTAATAATAATAGAACAGGAATAAGAACAGGAGGGTCTTTTTTCTGTACATATGGAGGAAATTGGTTAAAATTTTCCATATTAAAACTTTGATATTGCATTTGATGAATTTCTTTATCCATAGTGTATTTTTGAAACGTTATTAAAGAAAAAAATACAACAGACATTGCAATAATAAATAATATATAGAACTTAAATATAAATTTACTCATAAGATA
>CANPZN010000144.1 GCA_947588785.1 Candidatus Gastranaerophilales bacterium | reverse complement strand
AAACCTGATTCAAGTACAACAACTGATTCAACACAAGAAGTTAAACCGAATGAAACACCCGATCCAAGTAAAACACCTTCAACAGACTATAATAATGAAAATCAAGGTGGAAATGTAAACCAAGAACAACAACCCGATATAGCTACCGGTGGAGAACAGAATGGAAATCAGTCATCCGCTGCCGACTCAAATGTAAAACCTGATGCAAGTCAGGAAACTCAACCGAGTGAAATACCGGCTCCAAGTGTAGCTCCTTCAACAGAATGTAATGATGATAAAAATGGAGATAATATAACACAAGAACAGATACCGGATGTTGTAAATGTTGAAGATGTACAAAAATCATCCAAAGAAGATAATTCTCAGTTAAATGAAAATAATAATTCTTCAGAACAAGTAGTTCAAACTACAGCAAAAGGATCAATGCTTGGACGTGTATCAACTGCGGTATTAAAGAAAGTAGTTGGCCCGAAAGAAGATCAAATTCAACAAAATGAAAACAAAAAATCAGATGCAGAAATAATTGAAAACTCTGATAGTAAATCTGCTCAAGTTAAACAACAAGAAAAAGGGTCAATGCTTGGACGTGTATCAACTGCACTATTAAACAAAGTTGTAAGGCCAAAGGAAAAATCAAATAATATCAGCCTAAATGCATAATCTATAAGAAAAAAAGAGCGATAAAATCGCTCTTTTTTTTACGCGAATAATGTTAAGTATTGTAAAAAATATATATAAAATTTTTAGAAACAAGCAAAATTTAATATTTATGATTATTATCGTTTGTATAATAATATAGTTGTGACTAAGGAGAAAAAAATGAGAATAACACAAATAAGCACTAATTATGGGATAAAAAATAATAAAATAATAAAGAAACATGAAAATGAAGTTCAGAAAAAAGATGTTGCATTTAGCGGAAATAAAGAAGCAATGCGTGCTGCTACATTAATGGGGGCTGCCATTGTAGCTGCTACTCCTGTATATGTAAAAGCAGATGCAGCATATGGTTATCATGATGATATAGAAAAATTAGCTTCAAGCATGTCTCAAAATATTGATCCAGAACAAAAAGCTGCTGAAATAGATGTTGTAAAAAATAGCAGTGAAAAAAGACAAACTGCAGAAATATATAGTATGAACATGCCTGTTTCAGAATTCTATATAGTAAATTCTCCTGAAGAAAAAATCTTATATTCTGATGATAATGGCTATGCTATAAATCAATATGGAACAAGAATTATTTCCATATCAAAAGAAAAAAATAGTAACCCAAATGAAGGAAATACATTAGATGAGATTATAGAAAAAGTATATAAAAAGGCATTGAAAGAATATACAAATGAAGATGATAGAGCTGCTGTAAAAAATAAAATAATAGATGAAGTTGTACAGGCAAATCCTTCTTTAAGTAAATATATTCAACAAGAATTAGGCGAAGAGGCAAAAAGCTATGAGAAAGTTGCAAATTTAGATTTATTTAAAGGGCGTTTATCATCGGATGATTTATTGGATATCAGATTACTTACTATGCCTACCGCTATAGTTTATCAAATCCAACCACAGGATGTAGAAGGTATTACATTTAGTACAAGTAGTGAGGTTCATGCTCCAAAGAATCTTCAAGCAAGTGTTATAACAGATGATAGTAATTTATTACCGGGTGAATATAAAAGTTTAAGTGATTTAATAGCCGGTGAATATGGAGAAAATTTAAGTGATGAAGCTTATAGAGATATATTATATGGTGTAGTTAATGCTCCTGAAAATGCTGAAGAGTTTGAAAAAGTAATAGATAAAAAGAGTTTTAATCAAATAATTAAGACTGAAACTATAAATGATTTAAATAGAACATTGTCAGAAAATATTGATAAAACAATGGTAGGTATTACATTACCTACAGTTACAACTTTAAGAACTGTTGCAAATAATGCTGATACTAGTAACGTTATTAGTGGTGGAATTGTTTATCAAATTTCACCTGCAGCAGTGATTGATGGACAAGATGACAGAGAAATAATGTTAAAAGATCAATTAACAGATGAAATGAATCCTGGTGATGTTAATAAATTAGTTGATATATTACAATTCTATGTTTCTCCGGATGGTGAAGGAAGATTCGCCGAAGTTATTGATAATTCTTTAAAACTAAATGATAAAGTTAATTATAACCGTGAAATGGGATTACAAATATTAGAACAAATAGTTTTAGCTAATAAAGATATTTTTGCAGCTCAATATATTGATGAAAATGGAGTACATCCATTTGGTGTCTTCGATGTTAATGAAGGCTTTGATGTTAATGGTAAAAGTTTAGAAGAAGTAGTTGAAAATTCTACAATTAATCTAAGTCGTATGGTTAATTATAGTTTTGTAGATGGTAATGGAAAAAGCCTTTTTGAAGAAGGTGTATCAGTAAAACTTCCGCAATTTAATTATCACATTAATGAATGTGCAGAAAAACAAGTAAATCAAGCTATTTCTCAAACAGATATTATACCGGATATTATAGAAACAGAACCTGAAACAAAACCTAATAAAGAGACTGAAACAGAACCTGAAACAAAGCCTAATAAAGAGACTGAAACGGAACCTGAAACAAAACCTAATAAAGAAACAGAAACAGAATCTGAAACAAAACCTAATAAAGAAACAGAAACAAATACAGAAACGGAAACTAATACGGAAACAGAAACAAATACAGAAACAGAAACAAATACGGAAACAGAAACAAATACGGAAACAGAAACAAATACAGAAACAGAAACAAATACGGAAACAGAAACAAATACAGAAAC
>CANPZN010000143.1 GCA_947588785.1 Candidatus Gastranaerophilales bacterium | reverse complement strand
TTGGCTTTACAGGTACTCCTAGATTTAAGGAAAATCCATCACAAGACGGAAGAAGTACAGCAGATATTTTTGAAAAATGTTTACATACATATTTAATAAAAGATGCAATAAAAGATGAAAATGTTTTGGGGTTTTCAGTTGATTATGTAAAATTTGTAGAAGTAAAAAATATTCCTGAAGAAGGAGCTTTTGTTGATTGGCTTAAAGACAAAAATATAAATTTTAATACCATTGATTTATATGGAACAAAAGAAATAGGAACTTTACTGACATATTCTGATAACAATTACGGAACACCAAAATTCAGACCGTTTAATAAAATAGAATTTAACGGAGATATTATAATAAAAAAGGGCATAAATGAACAAGGGCAAAAGATAGCAAAAGATGAAATTGCTTGGTATAAACATGTAAAGGCTTTAGGATATAAAAATATACCTGAAATATATGAATATGAACCATTAAAAATGAAACGTGTATTGGGCAAAAATATTTGGGAATATGATTGTCTTATAAAATCACAAAAAAAAGAGATATTAAAACAAGTAATCAATTCATTAAAAGAACTCCATTCGTTAGAAGAAGCAAAACCTGTTAATATTTCAGATGTAGAAGAAAATTATATAAACAAAACTTTTGACAGATTAAATAAAGTAGAAAAACTCATTCCTTTTGCAAATGAACAATTTATAAAAATAAATGGACAATATTATAAAAATATATTTTTTAATAAAGATGAATTGAAAGAAGCTCTAAAAAAAATATATCCGCAAGAATTTCATTTAATTCATGGAGATTGTACCTTTTCAAATATAATGTTTGATACATTTAACATGAAAGCAATATTAATAGATCCGAGAGGATATTTCGGAAAAACAAAATTATATGGAGATGCCGATTATGATTGGGCTAAATTGTATTATTCCTTAAAAGGAGAATATGATCAATTTAACAGAAAAAAATTTACATTAGATATAAGAGAAAAAGAAATAGAATTTGCAATAAAACCAAATAATTGGTCAGATATGGAAGAATATTTTTTTGAATTATTACCGGAAATAAATAAATATAAGATAAAATTTTTACATGCAATAATCTGGCTGTCACTAACAACATATGCTTGGGAAGATTATGATTCAATATGCGGGGCATTTTATAACGGATTAGTAAAACTGGGAGAAGTGCTATAAATGGAATTATCATCTCTTGCTAAAACTTGGATTTTAGATATAGATGGAACAATAGTAAAACATAACGGATATAAAATTGATGGTAAAGATACTTTATTAGACGGAGTAAAAGAATTTTTTTACAGTATTAATCCGGAAGACAAAATAATTCTTTTGACTGCAAGAAAAAAAGAAAATATAAAAGATTTAAAAGAATTTCTAAAAAAAAATAATATTCGATATGACATAATTTTAACTGAAATGCCCCCGGGAGAAAGAATTTTAATAAACGATAAAAAGCCATCCGGACTTTTAACCGCATATGCAGTAAATAAAATGCGAGATGAAAAACTAACCATTAAATATATTGTCAATAAGGAGCTTTAATGAAAATATTGGAATATATAAAAACGAATGAAGAACAGAGTACAAAATTTTTCAAGTTTAATATATATAGGAATATGAAATTAAAAAGAAAACAATATATATTAAACGGATTAATAACAATAATAAAAAAATATGATAAATATCATCATATTAAAATAAAATATATAAAGTTTTTAAATAAAACAATAATTAAAAATATAGAAAATGGAGAAATAAGACTTCTATATATATTAAATATACCTATAATCAAACAATCTTCGATAAGTTACTATTCAAAAAGGATCACAAAGAAAATCAATAAAAAATATGACGATATATATTTTATTATAGGAAATAGCGGAGAAATGTATGCTTTTTTAACATACTTTGCCTCTACATTTATACAACGAAACAGAAGTAAAAATCCATTAATAGTAGGAACTCAGTCATACCACAGTGATATAATTAAAATGATTATGCCTCAAATAGCGAATATAAATATAAAATATTCTTATTTTATTAAACAAAATATATTTAAAATCGGGAAACAAAGATTTTTTATTATTTTTAACGATTATTATCTCAAAGACCATATAAAAAAAATAAACACAATAAATAAAGAAATGAATTATTTTAAATTCATGAGAAATGAACTAAATTTAAACAATGAAGAATTAATAATAAATAAAATATCAATTTCAAAAGAAGAAGAAAAAAATATGTTGGAGAAAGTAAATGAAATTGGTTTAAATATTGAAAAATTTATTTTTATTGCACCCGAAGCAAAATCATTTAAATTAACGACTAATGATTTTTGGAAAGAAATAATAAAAGAATTAGAAAGCAAAGAATATGATATATTTTTAAATATAAATGATAACACAGTAACAAAAAATGAATTATCATTAAATAACAAAAGTAAAAGTTGTTTTTTAACATTTGCACAAGCATTTGCATTAGCGAAACGAGCAAAAAAGATAATAACATTAAGAAGCGGATTTTCAGAGATTTTAATGCAAACCGGAACGATTATGGATGTAGTGTATAGTGAAAGAAATTTATATAACTACCATAATTTAAAAAATTATACCAAATTAAAAGAGATGGGAGAAATTAATAATTATTTAGTATGTGAAGAAACAACAAAAGAAGAATTGAAAAATATAGTTAAAGAAATTTGTTTGATAAAATAAATAAAAATACTTGACTCAAAATTATGCTTGGGTTAGACTAATAGTATTAATAGGCTCCCATCGTCTAGAGGCCTAGGACACATCCCTTTCACGGATGCGGCAGGGGTTCAAATCCCCTTGGGAGTA
>CANPZN010000142.1 GCA_947588785.1 Candidatus Gastranaerophilales bacterium | reverse complement strand
TAGATATCCCCTCATATACTGTAAAACCCGGTGATGTTATAACATTCAAAACATCAAGCAATAATTTTGTAAAATCAGTTGCTGAATCAATTGATTTAGCTCTTGCACCTCAATGGATAACAATAGATAAAGAAGCACAAAAAATTACTTTTGACAGAATTCCGGAGAGGGAAGAAATAGATCCCGAACTTAAAGAACAACTTGTTATTGAGTATTATTCTAAATAATTGCAGGAGATTATTATAATGGAATTGAAAATTAAATGTATAAATACAACAACCTCTTCAGATGGTTCACAATATGGAAAATTTGTTGTAGAACCGTTGGAAAAAGGTTTTGGAACAACAATCGGTAACGCTTTAAGAAGAGTATTATTATCTTCATTAGAAGGTGCTGCTGTTACTTCAATCAGAATTGAAGGTATTACTCACGAATATACTTCAATCCCCGGTATTGTTGAAGATGCAATAGATATAATGTTAAATTTAAAAGGTTTAACAGTAAAAACAGATGATAAAGATCCTCAACATATAAGATTAGAAGTAGACAGACCCGGCCCGGTACTTGCAAGTGATTTACAATTGCCGGCAGGTGTAAAAGTTGTTAATCCGGATTGGTTAATTTGTACAATTTCAGAAGGCGGAAGTATCTCTGCTGATATTACCGTTGAAACAGGTAAAGGATACAGAACGGTAGATGTTCTAAAGGAAAATAAAGGAAATATACCTATAGATCTTTTGCCGATAGATGCTTCATTTATGCCAATAAAAAGAGTAAGCTATAATGTCGAAAATACACGTGTAGGTGATGTAGTAGACTATGATAAGCTGACACTTGAAATATGGTCAAATGGCAGTATTGATGTATCAAGTGCTTTAAGTCAGGCAGCAAATTTATTAATAGAACATTTTATGCAAATAGCTTCAATAACAGGACAACCTGCAGTTATACCAAGTCATCAGGTAGTTGAAGAAGTTCAAGAAGAAACTCAAACTCCAAGTATTTCAATAGAAGATTTGGAATTATCAGTTCGTGCATATAATTGTTTAAAAAGAGCCAGCATCAATTCTTTGGCAGAATTATTAAAGAAATCGGAACATGATTTATTGAGTATTAAAAATTTCGGTAAAAAATCTTCTGATGAAGTAATAGAAAAACTACATCAAGTAGGATTAGAACTTCAACCAAATCCTGAAGGTGTAGAACTCGAAGAAGTGTAATTATATACACTGCAGTAGAAAACAACTGAAATGTTGCAAAGTTAAAATACAAAATAAGTAAAATTACAAAAGGACAAATAAAATGAGACACCAATGCACAAGAAACAGACTCTCAAGACCTCAAGATCAAAGAAATGCACTTCTTAGATCTTTAGCAACCGAGCTGTTCTTACATGGCGAAATCAAAACAACTATTTCAAAAGCAAAAGCATTAAAACCTTATGCTGAAGAAATAATTACTCTCGCAAAAAGAGGTGATTTACATGCAAGAAGACAAGCAGCAAAACGTATATACAATGTAAAAACAACAAAATTTGTCGATAGTAAAACAGGTGAAGTATTTAATGAATTACAAGAGGGTAAAAAATTAAAACCACAATCAGTATTAAGAAAATTATTTACTGAAATCGGCAAAGAATATGAATCAAGAAATGGCGGATATACAAGAATATATCAATTACCGCCAAGACGTGGTGATGGCGTAAAAATGGCATTGATACAATTAGTATAATGTACAGATATTTAATAGAAATAGAATACATTGGTACTAACTATCAAGGAAGTCAAAAACAACCGCAAAAAATGCCTAACAGCTGTAAAGAAGTAGATACAATACAAGGACAGCTGGAAAAAGCAATCAGTACATTGACAAAAACAAAAACCAAAACAATCTTTTCAGGCAGAACCGATGCCGGAGTTCATGCAAAAGGTCAAACTGCTCATTTTGAGTCAGAGCAAGAACTAAATCCGAGTAAGTTCATTAATTCTTTAAACGGACTTCTTCCAAAAAATATAAGTGTTAAAGAATTAAGAAAAGTCGAGAAAACATTCCACGCACAAAAAAGTGCAAAAGCAAGGTATTACAGATATACTATTGTAAACAGGCGACAAAGAAGTGCGTGGGATGAGAATTGTTTGTTAGTCAGATATCCTTTAAATATTGATGAGATGAATAAATCACTCGCATATTTAAGAGGAGTACATGATTTTACCTCATTCAAAAAGGTAAGAACATCAAATCCGGCAACAATTTGCAATATGTATGAAGCAAAAGCTATAAAAAACGGTGATTTTGTTTATATAGATTTTATTGCAGACAGGTTTTTGTACAATATGATCAGATCGATCGTCGGAACTCTCCTTTTGATTCAAAGAAAATCTTTACCGCCTGAGGTAATGAAAGAAATTTTAGAATCACGGGATAAAACAAAAGCAGGTTCGACCATAAGCCCCGATGGGCTGACTTTAATAAAAGTAATATACAATGATATAAATGGAGAAAGCATATGAAAACTTATTCAGCTAAACCTCTAAGTGTAGAAAGGAAATGGTATATACTTGATGCCGAAGGTCAAACTTTAGGCAGATTAGCAGTATTAGCCGCAAATCTTTTAAGAGGAAAGCACAAACCACAATATACTCCTAACGTAGATACAGGCGATTTTGTTATAATTATTAATGCTGCAAAAATCGGCGTTACGGGTAAAAAAGAAACAGATAAAATATATTACCATCATACAGGTTATCCGGGTGGTTTAAAATCTGCATCTTTTAGAGAATTAATGGAAAAAAATCCTACTTTAGCTATCGAAAAAGCTATAAAAGGAATGCTACCTAAAAGTACTTTAGGACATGAACAATTTACTAAATTAAAAATATATGCAGGTTCCGAACATCCGCATGCTGCTCAAAAACCTGTT
>CANPZN010000141.1 GCA_947588785.1 Candidatus Gastranaerophilales bacterium | reverse complement strand
AATAACTCTAACATTCAGCCTACAGGCGAGAAAAAGATTTTTAAACAGCTAACCGCCGAACAAAGAGCTTTATTTGATATTTAAAAAAAACACTCCTTAATTTTTTAAGGAGTGTTTTTTATCTTACAATTGTTTCCTTCCTTAAAAATAGAGGTATTGAGTTGTATAATTATTTTAATAAAATGTTTTAAATATATCTATAATTTCTTTTTTGGACAATTTGTCTTCAGGAGGTATTTTATTATTTAATATATAATCAGGATTTTTTAATTTTGAAAAATTAATATTATTCAATTCCTTTCTGCTAATAACACCCCCTAAATCAAGAAATCTATCTAAAGCGTCATTACTAATACAAAATTTTGAATTTGTATCATTATTAGAATTATTTAAGTTAATATTATAGACCTTTTCAATATAAACAGAAGTTTTTGTTGAATCATAACTACAAATTTCTTTTTCATTAATTTTATCAGGATTTTGTTGAAGTATTTCTAAAAATAAAAGCGGTATCCACCCATCATCTTGAGGAAGAGGGTTTATTTTAATTAATTTTGGTGTTTCTTTTTTTAAATAAGAATACATAAACATTTTTTCATTTATATAATTAACTTGTTTAATAATATATCCTTGATATTTAAAATATCTGTTATTATATAAATGGACGGCATAATATAATGAAATTACAAATAAGAAACAGCATGTAATTTTTAAAAATAGATTTTTATATTTATATTTTAAATGTTTTAAAATTTCATCTAATAAAATAAAAACAGGTGCTAAAATAATAATTTTGAAAAATACTATTATTTTAAAATCATTTATCCAATAATTACCGTCATACCCATTTTTACCGAATAGAATTAATGATATATATATACTTACAATAGAAAAAATCATGAAAAGAATACATATAAGTTTTTTCTTTTGCAGATATATTTTATTTATTTTTATATAAAAAATTATTAATAAAATTAATAAAATCCAATACAAAATATTATCAATAATATATTTGTGATAAAAGAGATTAAAAAATTCAATAGTATTATTTAGAGAAAAATCAAAATCGCCAAAACCTCTCCATTGAAAATTTACGGCAAATCTTGGAGATTTTAGATATATAAAAGAAATTATATAAAAGAATATAACAGGAGCAATAAATTTTAAATTTAAACTGTATTTATAAAATTTTTTATGTAATTTAGATTTATTAAAATAAAATATTAAGTTAATTAATACGTTATATCCGCAAATTAGGAAGAAAAATAAACAGAACGGAAAAAGAATTGTTTCAAGTCCTGTAGCAGTTACAATTATTGAAAAAATTATTAACAAAATTTCTTTTATAGAATATTTTGAATTAGGGTAAATAATATTTTTATATATGTAAGAAAATAAAATATAATAAAATATTGTACAAAACAAATATTGAAAAAAAGTTTCATTTAAATTAATACATAAATAATTTGATATTTGTAATAAATATAAAGTGTATAAAGAAATAAAAGTAATAGAAGTAAGAAATATCCATTTGTTTTTATTCCTTAAAAAACAATATTTTATTGATACAAAAAAGAAAATTGCAAATATTATCCCTTTTATAACAGGAGTCACATTAGTAAGAAAGTCTTCAGGATGGATATTAAGAGTAAAAGGGATTCCGAATGTTATAAATTTTGTAAGAAAAAGTGATACATATCCCCCTCCTGATACTGCTATATTTGGTAATAATGAATTGAAGATTTTTTCTTGAAAATCAAAACCGCATTCCACCAGATCATCATACAAAAGACTATTATTTTGTGAAAAAAATATTATAAGAAATACAACAAATATCAGTTCTAAAATAATTAATATATTTGGCAGTTTTTCTTTTATTTTATTATTCATTTTATCAATATATCATAAAATTTATTAATATATCATAAAACTTTTTGTAAATTTTATAAAAATAAAATAAAAAATAGGTTAGTTTAACTAACCTATTTTTTATTTATTTAAGATGCTATTCTTTAGTATATTCAGCGTCGATTACATCATCATCGTTTTTATTGGATGTTGTATTTTCGCTTTGAGCACTTTCTGAATTAGCACTTTGTCCTTCTTGTTGAACTTGTGAATATGCTGCTTGAGAAATTGCAAACATTGTTTGTTGTAAATCTTCTGATAATTTCTTTATTTCTTCAGCTGATTTATTTTCTTTTAATGCATTTTCAAGTGTTTTCTTCTGTTCTTCAAGTTTTGTTTTATCTGTATCTGCAATTTTACCTTCAAAGTCTTTAACTATTCTATCGGCTGAACTTAATAAGCTGTTTGCATTATTTTTGATTTCAGCTTCTTCTTTATGTTTTTTATCTTGTTCTGCATTAGCTTCAGCTTCTTTAACCATTCTGTCAATATCAGCTTCAGATAAGTTAGATGAATTTGTTATAGTGATTTTTTGTTCTTTGTTAGTTGCTTTATCTTTTGCTGAAACGTTAACTATACCGTTTGCATCTATATCAAATGTAACTTCAATTTGAGGAATTCCTCTCATTGCAGGAGCTATCCCTTCAAGTCTGAACATACCTAAAGATTTATTATCTTTTGCCATTGGTCTTTCACCTTGTAAAACGTGAATATCTACTGCTGTTTGGTTATTTTCTGCCGTTGAAAATACTTGTGATTTAGAAACCGGTATTGTTGTATTTCTTGGTACTAACGGAGTTAATACACCTCCTAAAGTTTCAATACCTAAAGTTAACGGAGTAACATCAAGTAAAACAATGTCTTTTACTTCGCCGGCTAGAACACCTGCTTGAATAGCAGCACCAACTGCAACAACTTCATCAGGATTTACTGATTGATTCGGTTCTTTTCCTGTATATTCTTTTACTAATGCTTGAACAGCAGGAATACGGGTTGAACCTCCTACTAATACAACTTCATTAATTTCTCCC
>CANPZN010000140.1 GCA_947588785.1 Candidatus Gastranaerophilales bacterium | reverse complement strand
TTGACTCATTAAAAGCATTAGTTCTTCTTTTGTCAATTTAGAAATTTTATTGATATTTTCATATTTATCAAGAAGAAGTTTTTTATTTTTTTGATATAAACCTTTTATTTCATCAAGTTCGGAATGTAGTGCTGATTTTTCTCTTAATTGTCTATGAAACGTTATTGCAAACCTGTGTGCTTCATCTCTAATTCGTTGGAAGAAATATAAAGCTTGTGAATTAATTGGAAAAATAACAGATTGTGATTTATTAGGAATGAATACTTCTTCAATCCTTTTTGCCAAAGAAATAATATCTTGATTTTTTAATCCTAATTCATTCAGAATACTAACAGCACTAGATAATTGTCCTTTACCGCCATCAATTATTATTAAATCTGGAAAAGGTTTATTTTCTTTTAATAATCTTGAATATCTTCTAAAAACGACTTCTTTCATAGATTGAAAATCGTCAGGTTTTCCATTTTCAACAGTTTTAATTTTATATTTTTTATATTCGCTTTTTTTCGGCATACCGTTATAAAAGCTAACCATTGAAGCTACTGTATTTGTACCTTGAATATGAGATATGTCAAAGCATTCAACTACGTGAGGAAATTTTTTGAGCTTTAATTTCTCCTGTATGTAAGATCCTGTTTCATTGTAATTATTTTGAATTTCCTGTAATGATTTAACTTTCATTTCTTCCAGATGATAGTTAGAATTTTTAAGTGCCAATTCTAATATATCTTCATTTTTTTTATTATTGTCAGGATTAATTATAACGTTTTCACCTTTTTTAGAAGATAGCCATTGTTCCAGTACAGATTTTTCTTCACTGTCTATTTCAATTGAGAATAAGATTTCAGAAGGAATATCTTCATTTTCACAGAGTTGGTAGTATTCTTTTAAAAAAGATAGAATAATTTCTTCATCACTATCATAATTATTTTTTGAAATTTCAAAATCTTTTTTATTGGTAAGCCTTCCATCTCTGATTTGGAGCAATGAAATACCTCCGAGATAATCATTTGAACTTATGGATATAATATCTTGATTTACATTTGTATTTTCATATATAACTTTTTGTTTTTCTATTGTTTTTAAAACATCAAAATAGCTGTCTCTGAATTTTGCAGCTTTTTCATATTCTTCTTCCTCGGAATATTTTTCCATCATTTGTTTTAATTCTTGAACTAATTGCATTTGTTTTCCGGAAAGAAATAATTCAACATTTTTTATTAATTTTTTGTATTCTATTGGGCTGACAAGTTTTTGGCAAGGAGCTAAACATCTACCTATTTGATAATAAATACAAGGTCTGTCTTTAAATTTCGGTGATTTACATTGTTTTAACGGAAATAATCTTTTTAATAAATCCAACGTTGTATACATAGATTTTGCATTAGTATATGGGCCGAAATATTTTCCTTCCAGCATATTTTTATTCCTTTTTCTTGTTACAAGAATACGGGGATATTCTTCTTTTGTAATAAGAAAATATGGAAATTTTTTATCATCTTTCAATAATACATTATATTTAGGTTTATATTTTTTTATTAAATGAGATTCTAAAATTAAGGCTTCAACTTCTGAATTTGTTATAATAAATTCTATTCTGTTTATTTGAGGAACCATAACGGCAAGTTTTACGGAATCATGTTTTTTATTAAAATAGCTGGAAACACGCCTTTTAAGATTTTTTGCCTTTCCTACATATATAATAGTGTTATCTTTATCATAGAATTGATAAGATCCGCTTGATTCCGGTATTAATCTTAATTGTTCCTTTATTTCCATAATAATATTATAACTGATATAATATTATTATGATTATAAAAAAATTCATATATAAGTATATTTTTAGAAAAAAATATTTCAGATATGGGGCTTGCAACCGTTGCGGAGATTGTTGCAGTAAGATTTATGTTAATCATAAACATGGAGTAATAAAAGATGAAAAAGAATTTTCTAAATTAAAAAATCTTCACCCTTTTTATAATTTTTTGGAAATTATAGATAAAGATTCCAATGGTTTAGTATTTAAATGTAATAAATATGATAAGGAAAAACACATTTGTACTATTCATAAAATCAGACCCGGTATTTGCAGAAGATATCCATCGGAAATTATATTGAATATGAATGGTGTTATGTCAGAAAAATGCGGATTCTATTTTAAGCCTATAGATAAATTTAGTAGTATATTGAAAAAACTGGAAAGAAAAAATTTAAATACTAAGTAAAAATTTGTATTATAAAAAAACATTGTACTTGTAATGATTAAGTACAATGTTTTAAGTTGTGTTATTGTAATTCTATATTGACTTATTTTTTTATAAAAATTATTCTTTCGGTAAAGTCAGGTTCGGCGTACGCTGAAGATGGTTCTTCTTTCCAAAGTTTTAAGTATAATTGAACTTTTGATTTAGTTACGGATGAAGGTTCAGGTGGTTGAAATTCAAGATCATTTTTCATTGGTGATAAATTGTTACAACCGCTTTCATGATGACAAGCAGTACCCAAATGAATAAAATCTTCAAGTCTTATAACTTTATTGCTGACATTATCTTCTTCCATATATTTAATTTTGTATGTAGATTTATCTTCATCCAAAAAGATGTAATTATAACCAAAGTCCCTGGCATTTACACCAACTAACTGAAAAGCCGCATTTGAATGCATAACATGAGGAAGAGGATATGTAACGGTTACCTCTTTTTTTTCTTCGGAATATGTAGCCTCCAACGGTGTAAGATAATATGTCATAGTTGAACATCTGTCATTAGGGTCATTTTTTGAAAGATAATATGGTAAATCAAGTAGAATAGGTATAGATGGGTTTGTTATATAGATAGAATGTATTGCAGGCCCGTCAATATTTGCTATCCAATCAGGTGCAGAACTGCAAAAATCAGTAGAAATCCACGGCATTTGATCAATAATTTGTCCGAATACTTCTTCAGACGGTTCGTAATTTGGTGATGCAAATATTGAATTACTAACATAATCTTTTCTTAGATCAAAAATTTCTTCTTTCGTTTTTTCACTTAATGAAATATGTTCGTTAATTTCAATAGATATACCACTGTCTTCTTCATCTTCCCAATCATCAGATAATGCAGGTTTTGAATTTATGCAGAATATTACAGCAGATAATGCTATGCAAAAAATAGAACTAAATATTTTTAATTTCATAACTATCCTCCAGAACTGATTACAAATAAATTATATCATTTTTTTTTATTTAATCTAGTGTCGCAACATTGTGCTTGCTCTCTTGAAATTTGCTGTCTTGGGGCTTGTCATTCGCT
>CANPZN010000139.1 GCA_947588785.1 Candidatus Gastranaerophilales bacterium | reverse complement strand
CGGGATGACAAGATTCGAACTTGCGACCCCCGCGACCCGAACACGGTGCGCTACCAAGCTGCGCTACATCCCGATTATGTTATTTAATTTTCATACTGTAGCACACCTACGATGCTACCTCTCCTCAAAAGATACACTGTATCTTTTTCGTCGGCAGAGTCAAGCTCACTACATTCCGATAATTTTATTTAGTTTTCAATTTATCGATATTATTATTTTAATACTAAAAAAAATTTTTTAAACCTTTTTCTTTACATTTTTTCTTCGGGAAGGGTATTATTATATTTATTCAAAAAATTTTCGCTCACCCCATAACAAACCAACAAAATTTTCTCTGATATATATGCATTAGCTATTGCAGTTTTATTAGTTATCATAAGCAAATTTATCAAGTTAACTTATATAGCATTTTTTGTGGATCTTGGCAGTACTGGCACCATATGATTATTTCAGATTAAAAATATAATCAAAATATTCAGGGATAAACTTTATTTCATATCAATAGACATTTTTATTTATTTATTTTATAATATTTTTCGTTATATAACAATTAAGGATAAAAATGACATCAGACAGTAGTTCGCAGTTCAAGCAAAAATCTTTTTGTAATACAGTTAATTTAAATAAACAAAATATTAATTTAAAATTTAATGCAGTAGTTCGTGCTTTTCTTTCTAACATATTTATTACCATAATTAAATTAATTTCTTGGTATTTTACAAAAAGTTCTGCTATGTTTGCAGAAGCTGTGCATTCGGGTGTGGATTCTTTTAACAGCATTTGTCTTATGGTCGGATTAAAACGAGGTTCAAGACCGTCAGACAGAGTTCACCCTTTTGGCCACGGACTTGAAACAAATGTTTGGACTATTATTGCCTGCATATTAATGTTCTTTGGTGCTGCTGTTTCTCTTTTAAGTGCTTATAATAAAATTTTTCATAATAACCATGCAGAAATTATGGAATTATTAAATAATTATCATGCTCTTGCGATAATTCTTATTTTAAGTATCAGTTTAGAATCTTGGGCGGTAAATAGTGCAGTTAATGCAGTCCTTGATGAATCAGGGGTAAAACACTCTAATCCTTTTATTGATTTTATAAAATCAATAAAATATGTACATAAAATAAATACGCCAACAACGAAATATGTCTGGTATGAAGATGTTGTAGCTCTTACAGGTGTTGTTGTAGCTTTTATTGCGGTTTCTATATCTAAATTTTTACTTCCTGAAAATCTGGCACACATACCGGATGGTATTGCTTCCGGAATTATTGCATTAATGCTTCTTTTTCTTGCTTGTTATATGCTAAAAAATAATGTTAATCTTTTAACAGGGCTTTCTGCTGAACCCCAAATAGAAGAGGTTATTAAAAGAATTACCGAGAATTTGCATTGTGTCAGCTGTGTTAAAGAACTTAAAACAATGAATATGGGTACTTCAGGATTAATTGTTAATCTTAAAATTGAAGTAGATCCTGATATTCAAGTAAAAGAAGCTGATGATATTACTGAAATGGTTGAAAGAAAAATTAGAGAATATGTTAAAAATATTTCCCACGTTTCAGTGGAAATCGATTCAAATGATGCAGAAGAAAATTGGGAAAATAAATTTGATAAAATTATACAAGAAGGTGAAAAAATAGAAGTTATTGATGATAAAGAGGCTAATATGCTCTCAAATTTCTATTCTTTTGCTCAAACTGTTGTTAAAGAAATTATGGTTCCTCGTACTCAAGTTTATTTTATTGAAGCGGAAGATAATTTGAATACTTTGATAGATGTTATTATAGATTCAGGACATACCCGTATCCCAATTTATCAAGATACAGTTGATAATTTAATAGGTGTAATAAATGCAAAAGATGCATTAAAAGCATTAAGAGATAAAATATATGAACAAGAAGGATTTGAAATAAAATCGTTGGCTCGTGAAATACTAATTATTCCGGAAAATAAATTTATAAGTGATTTATTAAATGATTTTACATCAACAAAAAATCAAATTGCAGCTGTAGTTGATGAACACGGAGGTATAGCTGGTATTGTTACGGTGGAAGATATTATTGAAGAAATAGTCGGAGAAATCTATGATGAATTTGATGAAGCACCAACACCTGAAATTATTAAAATTGATGACCGCACTTTAAATTTATCTTCTCAAGTTAATATAGAAGATATTAATGAAAAATATGATTTAGATATTCCAAATGAAGATTTTCAAACACTTGGCGGTTATGTTTTTGGTCTATTAGGACGTGAACCTGAAATAGGTGATAAAGTGGAAGATAGAAATCTTTCATTTGAAGTTATTGAACTTGAAGGTATAAGAATTTCAAGAGTTATTATGAGAAAAGATTCTCCTTTTGTTGATAAAATAGAACAGAATGAAGAAGTAAACAATAATGAAAAAGTATAAATTCGGATATGTCGGTATAATTGGTCGTCCTAATGTCGGTAAATCAACAATATTAAATAGATTTATTGGTCAAAAAATTGCTATAACAACAGCTAAAGCTCAAACTACCAGACGAAGAATAAATGGATATTTGACTACTCCTGAAGCTCAGATTGTTTTTGTTGATACTCCTGGAATTCATAAACCCATTGACAAATTAGGTGAATGCCTTGTTGATGAAGCAAAAAGTGTAATTCCTGATGTCGATTTACTTCTATTTGTTGTTGACGGATCTACTTCTGCCGGCAGAGGGGATAAATGGATAATTGAAAATGTTCTTAAAGATTTTAACGGAGATTTACTTATTGTTGTTAATAAATATGATTTAATTAAAGATTTGAAAAAGAGAGAAGAAAATCTTCTCTCTTACAAAATTCTTTTTGAAAAAAATTTTCCCTGCATAAAAATATCAGCTAAAACAGGCAGAAATTTTGATACATTAATAAAAAATATAATAAGAAAACTTCCTCCGGGAGAAAAAATGTATGATGATGAAATTATAACTGATGAATCTATGAGGAATGTTGCACGAGAACTTGTCAGAGAAAAAATTTTATTATTTACTCAAGATGAAATTCCTCATAGTGTTGCACTTATAGTTAAAAATTATGAAGAAAAAGATAATATTGATAAAATTTCAATCCAAATCATTGTAGAACATGAAACACAAAAAGGTATAATTATTGGAAAAAATGGTTCTATGTTAAAAAAAATAGGAACGCAGGCAAGACAGGAACTTGAAGAAATGCTAGAAAAAAAAGTTTTTTTGGATTTACAAGTTAAGGTAATAAAAGATTGGCGGAAAAAATCGAAAGATTTAGAAAAAATGTATTAGAAAGCTCTCAAGATTTGAGAGCTTTCTAAATTGATAAGTTTATTAAATTATTATGTTATTAATCT
>CANPZN010000138.1 GCA_947588785.1 Candidatus Gastranaerophilales bacterium | reverse complement strand
CTTCATTTCCATTTATAAAATCATTTTGAACGCTTTTTAAATAATATATAAATTTCTTTTTACGATCATCATTACAACTTATATTGTTTTCATAAGCATTTATGGCATTATCTATAACTGATAGTATTTTATCTTTTTCGGATTGAGGGGAATTGCCTTTAAAATTTAAACTAACTTGGGCTTTGCCATACGAAGACATAGCACCCAGAGAGCTTGCCTGTACTTCTTCTTTTGTTTCTGCAGGCTCTTTTTTTGGCTGGTTAATCTGTTCATTAACTTGAACACGGGGTAATATATCTTTTTTTCTTATCTCCATGAAACTGCATTCCGATTGTTTATATTGAATATTATCGGTAAAATGAAAAAAAACTTTAATAAGATTAATCTTTTTGTAACGGTTTGTAATTTATTTTACCTATAGATATTGAAATTTATATTAATATAACGGGTATATTGTTTTCCTTTGCTGTTTTTTTAATTTCACTGTTTTCTGTATTCGAGTTTAGAAATTTATTTTTGTTCATAACTACGGCTTGGATTTTTGGTTGAAATACAACAACTTCATTTTTATATTCTGTATTGTCTTCATTACCTTTAATCAAATATTCCTGCATATTGTTTAAAGCATCTTTTAAAGTTTTAGCATCAAGTGTTCGTCCGGAACTTAACGTAACAGATTGAATATCTCTTTTATCTGAAAATTTTTCTAAATGTTTATAAAGTTCAAAATATTCATCATCTGAAAGATTTAACTGTTCTTTTAAATAATTTGGAAGTTCGCTGCGTTGTCTTTTATTTCGTTCAGCTTTGCCCTCGTCATTGGGATGGCAATTGTTTTCACCGTAAACGAAGTCTTTAAAATCTTCAAATCCTCTTTTGCCGCCTGTACAACATACATGAACACCCGCTAGTGCAATATCTGCATTTGAAGAATATAAAATTACATTGCAATTCTTTTGACTATATCCCAAATTATAATTGGTGCATATATTATCAGAGGCATTTAAGAAACTTGAACTTAAGCATATTTCTTTACTGTCATCGCAAAGAGAAGTTAAAGAACTAAAATCTGTGGAAGAATTATGAGATAACAAATTAAGATCCTTAACTTTTGTACCTATAGGGAATCCATATTCGGATAAATCAGCTTCTTTATCCGTAAAATCTAAATATTTGACGCCGTCTTCATCTGTGGGAAATTTTGATGTATCCTCGGGTAAATTATCCGCAAATAATGGTATCCCGTTAGATTTGATTTTATTAATATTTCCATTTATCGCATTTATTCGAGCCTGTGAAGGAGCATATTCAAATCCGGATGATTCACTATCTGCCTTTGCCATTATTTGTGCTATTTTAAATTCATTATTATGTCTGAATACAGCACCTAAATCCTTGTCTGATTTACCTTCTGTTAACCAATGACTGTTAACTGTTAAATTGTATATTTGTTCTTTTTCTTGCATAGAAATCGGAACTTTTTTTATTATTTCTTTTGCATACATTGCTGAAGGACGTTGATGTCCCTCATCGATTAATTCTTGTTTCTTTGCTATATCGTGAAACATTACGGAAAAGAATAATACTCTTATTTCTTCTTCTGTTAAATCTTGTATTTTAGGATTATTAAGACACCGTTGTAAGTTTTCTAAAGTATGGTGATCTATTGAATCTCCCCTGTGTTGAATTTTTCCGATTACCGAAATAAATTCGGGAAATACTGATATGAAATCATTTAATAATTTTTCGGCTTCTTTATCTTCCTTATCTAATATAATTTCATTATTTAATACAAAATCATTAACATATTTTTTTGTTTTGGATATAACTGCTTGTACTCGCGGGGATAGTGAAGATGTATCTGCATTTGACGGAACGGGAAATTTTATTATATCGTTTTTACTGTCTATATTGAATTGGTAGTAATCAAAAATTTCTTTCCTTTCTTGTAAGGTTAAGTCTTTTATTGCCGTATTAAAATCAGAAATAAAATTATCTCTTGAATATTTAAGCGGCAGTCCTTGTTTGTATTTGCTTAAATCTACATTTCCAATACTATTTTTTAAAAACTCAATGCTTAAATAATTATTTTGTAAAAACTTATTAATTTTAGCAGGATTAACATTTATTGCAGAAATCGGTTTATTTTTCATCCGTTCTTTAAGTTCTTGTTTCAATGGTTTCGAAGAACCTAATCTTTTTACATCTTTGATTAAGCCGAATTTCATTAAGCTGTCAGTATCTTTAAGAGCGTTTATAAATTCATCATCTATGTAAAAGTCAAATAATTGTACATATTCTGATTGTTCTTGTGTTGATAACATATCAAAATTTTCGTATTTTTGAATATTATTTATATTTGAAATAATATATCTGTAAATATCTTGAGGTCTTTGTGTGCTATCAAATTTTGAATGTTTTTTATAAACTATGCGTGCCATTTTATGTAAAGAGTCTAAATCTTGTTCTGTAAGTTCTTCAAAATCTAAAATTCCTGCTAATTGGCTTAATTCATTCTTCGAATTTGGAGGTAAATATTGTTGTAATTCGTTTTTAAAATATGTATATTTTGCTTCTATATTTTTATAATCTAAACGAGCAAGTCTTTTTATAAAATCTTTATTTTTATAAATTTCACTTAATGGAACTCCGTTAGAAGTAAATAGTTTAGTTATTTTTATTTCTCCGATTTTTTCATTAATTCTATTGCTCATTGCATTTTGTACATTTTTAGTTTTTCTTGTGAAATACTCAATGCCATAATTAATTGCAGAAGGCAATATATCGGGTTCCCTCTCTTGATTATTGGAATGTATAACTTTTGCAGAATATTTACCGGAAAAGGAATAATCCTTATTACTGTTTGTTATTCCGTTAATTCTTTGTATTTCCATACTTACTCCTTTTTAATATAAAGAAAAAGGAGTTTGTTAAATTGATATTTTATTAAAATATGTGAATTAATTTAATCGTAAATATATAAAATTTATTCTTCATCAACTCTTTTGATTTTATTAATAAGATTTTGTCTTACACCGCTTAAAGGTCCGCTAGCGGGATTTCTGATATATTTATAATAATTTCTTGCATAGGTAAAAGGATACTTTGGAAGCCATGTAAATTTTATTAAAATATTAACAGTATCCGCCCCTTGCGAGAGCATTAATTCATCAATAGTATCTTCGTGTGCGGGGGATATTGAAGAAATTAATTTTATAAGGTAGTCGCTAAATGTTAAAAACGAATAACCCGAAACTACGCCCGTATTTACCATTAAACTTGTAACTTTATAGTCGGGATTCGTTTCAACTGTTTTGACGTCATCGGGCAGGGTTAGGGTGTCTGCTTTTACCTGCTCGATTTCATACCATTGACCTTTGTATAATATCATCATTACATTTGGTTTTGGCATATATATATCTTC
>CANPZN010000137.1 GCA_947588785.1 Candidatus Gastranaerophilales bacterium | reverse complement strand
GCGAATAAATGCTATCTTCATTCATTATTCTCCTTTGTATACTTACAAATCCCCCAATATCCGTTTATTTTTTTTGAAATACAAGCATATATTAATGTTGGTACAAAAATTGATACTATATGCATTAATATGATAAGTACGTAAAAGAACCTGTTCTCAGGTAAAATTATTAAACATTCCAAAAGTTTTATATAAAAACAATAGATAAAACCAAAGCAGTAAAAATAAATAGGAGCATATTCAAAAACAATTTCATGTGCAGATTTATTCTCAAAAGCACTTTTATTATTTACAACAATAAACCCGCATTTAACTGCATAAATATCATAAATTATATTCCAAAAAGCAATAAAAGCTCCTCCCAACAGAGAAATTATAACAGCATTAACTCCCCCATTCCAAACAGGTGAAACTTTATATATCAAATATCCAAAAATACTCGTAACTGAACCTAATACAAATCCATGGTATATTCTAAATTTACCGATCATAAATTTTTTATTGTTAAACTCCCACAAATTTGTAATATTAGTACCGATAGCAGGAACTATATATGCCGTTATAACCGGCAAAGATAACATAAAAAACGTATATTTAATACTTATAAGTGATTTATACCATATACAAACCGCAATCGGAAATAATATAAATACGGCTATATACTGATATATACTGTAAAATCTTTTACTCACTTCTAACTATCCAATTTATAATAATATAAGTATACTCTATTTAATCTGGGGTCGCAATATTTCGCCGATTTTTCAAAAATTGGTGCAATTTTTAAAATTTTCACGTAGATATTAATAGAAAAGTTCAATATATTTTATTTCCAAACAATACAAAAGCAATTTCATTGACATAGCAAAATAAAATTAGTATATTAAAAAAATGAAAGTAAAAAATTTAATAGAAATAATTGTAATTACTATACTTATTTCAATATTAACCATTAAAGTTTGTAATTATTATAGCGAACAAAAAAATACAAAAATAACAGGTAGTGGCGGATGTCAGCTATCAGATTTGATAGAAGCAGAAAATGCAAATAAACAGACATATAATATATATTCTCCCCTGGGTGAATCTACAATAAAACTAATTAATCAAGCCCCAGACTTACAACACTTAACGGCAAAACTATTGCAATAGTGGGCGGAAGTTTTATGGCCAATATAACCCATCCTGAAATAAAAAGATTAATATTAGAAAATTATCCTTCAGCCAAAGTAATACTATTAAATGAAATAGGTTCAGCAGGGCCATATCCGGCACCTGGAGTTAAAAGGAAACAAAAAGACGAGTTTGAACAAAATCTAAAAGCACTGAAAGTTGATGCTGTTATTTCAGGTAACGGAGGATGTGGATTATGTACACCCAAAGAAGAAGGTTCTTGTATAACAGCTGAATATATAGGAATTCCTTCCGTAATGATAACAGCTCCCGGATTTGTAGATCAAGCTAAATCTACGGCATTAGCAGCCGGTATTCCGGTACAACGTGTAGCAATATATCCGGGTGCATTTACTTCTCACTCCAAAAATGAGCTGGTTAAAAACACAAAAGAAGTATTATGGAATCAAATTATTGAAGGTTTAACAAAGCCGATTTCTCAAGAAGAAATAGAAGAATCAAAAAAATCAATTAAAGATAATACGGAATCCGTAATATTCACCGGAACTTTAGATGAAGTTCAACAATATTATGAACAAAATGGTATGAGTGACGGAATAGCGATCATTCCGCCAACAGAAGATAAAATAAATGAATTTTTAAAATATACTCCGCTATCAAAAGACACAATTATAGGAATCATTCCTCCGAGTTACAGAAAAATTACGACAAAACAAATTGCAATAGTAGGAGCAATGGCAGGATGTCCTCCGGAATTTATGCCAATACTAATAGCATATACAAAAGCAATGATGGATGGAAATTTTAGAAGAACTTTATCCAGTACGCATGCCTGGACTCCGTATATATGGTTAAACGGCCCTATAACAAGACAATTGGGAATTGATTTTGAACAAGGAGAAATTTCTTCACCTGCAAATAAACGACTTGGAAGATTTATCGATTTAGCAATGATAAATCTTGGCGGATACAATATAAAAAAGAACCGAATGGGGACATTTGGATATCTTTCATCCTGGGCAATGGCAGAGGATGAAGAAGCGAATTTACGTATAGGCTGGAAGCCATATCACGTTCAAAGAGGATATAATATCAACGAGAATACACTTACGGCAGCATCTGCATTAAGCTGGGGAAATAATTTAACCCCTGCAAGTTCTAATCCGGATAAAATATTAGAACTTATTGCTTGGGATTGTGTTGAAAAACAGCAATTTGCCCTTGGAAGCGGAACTCCTTTTGTATATAGAACCATTTTTATAACAGAATATGTTGCAAGAGATTTAGCAAGAAAATATAAAAATAAAGATCAACTTGAACAGAACTTAATTAAATTAGCCCGTACACCTTTAGATGAAAGGACATACGCTAATTATTGGGCAAATCCGGGCAGTTCTTTTGAGAATAAGCATTATTCAACAGAACAGCATAAAAACAAAATAAGAAACGAAGAAAATGCCCAAATCACACTCACTCCCAAATGGTTAGCCTGGTCAGAAAAGGTGCAAATAGAAACTGTTCCGGTTATGACAAACGGAAAAACTGCAATTGTTATTACTGGTGACTCAAACAGAAATAAAGTATTAACAGTACCTGGTGGCGGAATGACTACAATAAAAATTGAACTTCCTCAAAACTGGAATACTTTAATGGAAAAATTAGGTTATAAGCCTTTAGAAACTTATTATTTAAATTCTTCAACAATAACAAATACTAATCAAGCAAATGAACAGAATCAAAATACAAGTGAAAATAATACAAAATCATTTTCTCAGAATGATAATGAAATTCAAAATCAATACAAAAATTTATATTCTAACAGGGATCAGAAAGAAAAAAACTATCAACAAAAACGCCCCAAAAGACCGACTCCGGAACAATATAGAAAACTTAGAGAGCAAAAAAACATAAAAAGAAATTTACCTTAATTGTGACACAACTTCTTGGTATGTCCTATTCTTTTAAATACCTGCTTCAAATTCTTCTTTTAACCTTAAATATTTAAATATAATGATTCATTAATCGCTAGTAACTTATGTACTTATTAATGGATTGTAAAAAATATTTTTTATTATTTTCCAAGAATTCTTTATTTTTTGAATGGTTATTATCGCAGTAATAATAACTATAAACATCACTAGAAGCAAATTTGGAATAAAATCAGTATATTTAGCTATAGTAAAAAATAGCGAAAATATCGCTTTTGCTCATTCTTACCCTTTATAAATAAAAAAAGAGGACTTCTATCCTCTTTTTTAATGGCGGAGCCTACTTACCTAAGTTAGAACTTTTAAAAAATGTAATTACTCCAGAATTTGTTCAAACATTAAAATTAATCGCATAAAAAAAGACCTCGTAAAAATACGAGGTCAAATGTACAACACCAAACATTAGCACTAGGTCTAACATTAGAAAGGAA
>CANPZN010000136.1 GCA_947588785.1 Candidatus Gastranaerophilales bacterium | reverse complement strand
AATAATAAAAAATTACGTTCTTTAGCTTCGTATAGAAAGAATATTTCTAAGCTCAGCTTAAGCCCTGTAACTCAGGGCTTCAAACAAACGGGGCTTTTTTCATTTTTTAATTAAGAAGTTTTACTATACTCCGCTATGAACTTTAATTTTTTTTATTTACTTTTTTTATTTAATTTAGTGTCTGAACCTTCCGCTTGCTGTTTTAAAATTGGAGCAGCGGCTTTTTTAAAATTTAGGCAGTAGGGTAGACTTCAGTCTACCATTCATTATTTTTTATTTATTTTTTGTATTTGCCTAAAATTCACTTGTTACGCTCTTCATTTTATTTTTGAATTTTGTTATATTATTCTGAAATAATAACTCTATCGTACCTACAGGCCCGTTCCTATGCTTCGCTATGATTAATTCAGCCTTACCTTTACTCTCTACCTTATCTTTATTGTAATACTCATCTCTATATATAAACATTACTATATCCGCATCTTGTTCTATTGCTCCGGAATCCCTTAAATCCGAAAGCATAGGTCTTTTATCCGTCCTCGATTCCACTCCTCTTGATAATTGTGATAATGCTATTATCGGAACATCCAGTTCCCTCGCAAGACCTTTTAATGACCTTGATATGGCTGAAATTTCCTGGTTACGATCATTGGGATTTCCTCCGCCTCCCATTAATTGCAAATAGTCAATTACTACTAATCCTAAATCATTCTCTTTCATCATTAATCTTCTGCATTTCGCTTTTATATCAGTAGCACTCACCCCCGATGTATCGTCTATATATATTCTTGTATTAGCTAATTTTTCCATCGCTTCCATTAACTTTGGCCAATCACTGTCTTGCAGATGTCCTGCTCTTACCCTCGTCGATTCAACCTCCGCTTCGGAACATAACATCCTGTTTACAAGCTGTTGTTTGGGCATTTCTAATGAAAATATAGCTACTGCTTTCTTCCCTTTCATCGCTACATTCTGTGCTAAATTTAAAGCAAATGCCGTCTTTCCCATTGATGGCCTTGCTGCTAATATTATTAAATCTGACTTCTGAAGACCTGATGTTAAATCATTTAAGTCATAAAACCCTGTATCTATACCTACTAAATCTTCTTTATTATTAAATCTCTCTTCTATTTGACTATAACTCGTTACAACCAAATCTTCTATTGAAACTAAATCACTTGTATCTTTTTGTGATGCTATATTAAATATTAATTTTTGTGCTTCATCTAATACCATGTCAGTATCTTCATTTTCATATGACATAGATACTATCTCAGAACCTGCACTTATTAAAGCACGCTTTATCTCCTTCTCTTGTATTATCTTTGCATAATATTCTATATTCGCTGTCGTTACAACATTTAATGCAAGCTCATTTATATATGCTCTGCCTCCCGCATTCTCAAGTTCTTCTTTATTCCTTAAACACTCCGATACCGTTACTATATCTATGGGTTCACCCTTCTTATATAAATCAAGTGCAGCCTCATATATTAATCTGTGAGAAGGTTTATAAAAACTCTTTGGTTTCAATAATTCCGTTATCTTCCCTATAGAAATCGGATTTACAAGAATAGCTCCAAGAACAGCCTCTTCCGCTTCAACATTTTGAGGCATTAGCTTCAACATATTTGTATTAGATGGTATTACTGCCTTACTTACCATATCCACTCATTCCCCTTTTTATCTCAGATACACATATCTTGAAGCTATTCTTCGGCTTCAATTCCTTTTTTATCCCGTATATTTACTTCATTTACTCGGCAACATATGCTTTATTCTTTTTTTGAATGTCATAATCCCTTATAACATCCTTTATTTGAGTCTTTTCTTGAAGCAAATATTCTTGACCATTTCTTACTGTTTTTTGTATCTCTGCGACATGCCTTTGTATATCTTCCACATCAGCTGCCAAATTATTTAATTTCTCTTCAGCAAATGATTGAGCTCCCTCTTTTATTTGCATAGCCTCTTTAAATGCAGACTTCCTAATAGCTTCGGATTCTTCTATTGCCTTTGCTTTCATCTCTTCGCAGTTCTGTCTTACCTGCTCTTGTATCTTAGCTACTTTCTCCCTTACTGCCTTAACCAATTCGGATTGACTTAAAATATTTGCAGCAGTCGTCTGTGCTTCATTAATTATTCGGTCTGCCCTTGTTTGTGCCTCTAAATATATATCATCACGCCTCTTTAATATCATCTCGGCTGTCTTTATTTCTTCCGGCAATATGGCTCTTATTTTACTTAATATATCTTGTATATCATCAGTGTTCATAAATAAACAGTAACTGCCTACATGAAATTTATTATCAAGCATTTCATCCGCTTCATCTATTAAATGACTTACTCTAAGTTCTGTCATAACTCTAACCTTTCATATATTTGTTTTCTAAAAATTCTGCCACCGGCGGAGGAACAAATTTTGATATATCTCCCTTCATTACTGCTATTTCTCTTACCGTACCTGATGATATAAAATTATATTTCGGCTTCGTTATTAAAAATACAGTATGAATTTCTGAGCATAATGCACTGTTTGCCTGTGATAACTGCATTTCATATTCAAAATCAGAAACAGCTCGCAATCCTCTTATTAATACATTTGCTTCTCTTTTTTTGGCATATTCTATAGTCAAACCATTATAGCTGTCTACTTCTACATTTTGAATATCTTTGCATGATTCCTTTATAAGCATTACTCTATCTTCTATAGACAAAAAACTTTTTTTATTTACATTTACAGATACTACAACAATTACTTTATCAAAAATATCTGCAGCACGTTTCAATACATCTAGATGACCTTTCGTTATGGGATCAAAACTTCCGGGATATATTGCTGTTTTCACGTCTATGCCTTCTTACGTAATACTTATATCATGATTATATTGCAAGAATGGATTTAAGATTATTTCATGCCTGTAAAATTTTATGTTTTTTTACAAAATTAAATATTGTATTTTTTATTAAAAAATAAAAAATACCGGGTAGATGTGAAAAAGGGGAAGAAGATGGGAATGAATGAACTTTTTATTGAAAAAACCTATTAGGGTGAGAAGTTTTACTATACTCCGCTATGAACTTTAATTTTTTTTATTTACTTTTTTTTATTTAATTTAGTGTCTCAACTTTGCTACAGCGAATTTTTTCAAATTTAAGCAGTAGGGTAGACTTTAGTCTACCTTTTATTAGTTTTTTATTTAATTTATTTTTTTGTAAATAATAAAAAATTACAAAAAATTACGATTTTAAAAAGAATGTCGCAGCTGATGTAGATTCCGGAGAAGATTTAATTAATGAAATATTTAGACCCAGAATGGCAACCATAGATCCTGATAATATGACATTTGAAGGTGAATACAAAAATGGCGGCATATCTCCATCATCTGATAATACCTTTATCACTAATGATGGTATAATTTATACGGTCGTTGATTTTGAATCAGGCGGTGGTGAAGCAACAGAAAATATTGATGGAGCTTGTAACTCTTATCAAACAGCCCCTTGCGGATCTGAAGACGCACCTCAAATGTATATAGATGTTAATGGTGTTAAGAA
>CANPZN010000135.1 GCA_947588785.1 Candidatus Gastranaerophilales bacterium | reverse complement strand
TTCCTTTCTTCGGACGAGTGCTTCACTGCACTTCGTTTGTCGTTCAGCTCGTCCTCACATTCTCGGGTTCGCTCGCTTTCGCTCGACTTTACCCTACGGAAAATTCGCTCTCTTGAATTTTCCTTTCTTCGGACGAGTGCTTCACTGCACTTCGTTTGTCGTTCAGCTCGTCCTCATATTCTCGGGTTCGCTCGCTTTCGCTCGACTTCACCCTACGGAAAATTCGCTGTCTTTGCGAACTAACAAAATTTTCTCGGACATACTTTTTTATAAAATAGTTTTGTGATAAATTAAAATTTATCTAAAAAGTTTCACAATTAGAATTTTTGTAAACTTTTAAGTAGTTAATAATTAAGTACAATAAAAAAATGTAATACAAAACTATATTTATTCAAAGGTAATATCTATTATGAATGAAAAATTTTATCTGACAACAGCAATTGATTATGTAAATGGAGCTCCTCATATAGGTCACGCATACGAAAAAATATTATCAGATGTTATAATAAGACATAAAAGACAATTAATTGATAATGCATTTATGCTTACAGGTACAGATGAGCACGGAATAAAAATACAAAAGACGGCAGCTGCAAAAAATATTACACCAAAAGAATTATGTGATGAAAATTTTTCTAAGTTTGAAAATGCTTGGAAAGAACTTGAAATAAGCTATGATAAAATAATAAGAACAACAGATGAAGAACATAAAAAAGTCGTAAAGCAAATTTTTAATAAACTTCTTAAAAATGGTGATATATATAAACATTCATATACCGGGTTATACTGTTCAGGCTGCGAATCGTTTTTAAGCCCAAAAGATTTAACAGAAGACGGGTTATGCCCTGATCACTTAAAAAAACCGGAAGAAATAACCGAAGAAAATTATTTCTTTAAACTAACAAAATATAAAGTAAAAATAGCAGAATATATAAAAAATAATCCCGGTTTTATACTACCTGAAATAAGAGTAAATGAACTATTAAATCAATTGGAAAATATTGAAGATATTTCTGTATCACGAACAAAATCTTCAGTACAATGGGGTATCGGAGTAGACGGAGATGACACACAAACAATATATGTATGGATAGATGCACTCTCTAACTATATAACGGCTATAGGATATGATATAAATAATCCATCGGAACAATTTAAAAAATTATGGCCTGCTGATGTTCATGTAATAGGAAAAGATATAATAAAATTCCATTCAATATATTGGCTAGCAATTTTAATGTCGTTAGAATTGCCTCTTCCAAAAACAATATATGCCCATGGATGGATTACAATAGATCAATCCAAAATGAGCAAATCACTGGGTAATGTAATAGCTCCGCATGATGTATTAAAAGCATTTAATTTAACTGAACCTGATGCGTTCAGATATTATATGGCATCAGCTGCTCAATCAGGAAAAGACGGAAATTATTCTGATGAAGATTTTAAAGAAAAAGTAAATGCAGATTTAGCAAATAATATTGGAAATTTATTAAACAGAACATTAAATATGCTTGTAAAATATTTTGATGGTGAAATAAAACAGGAATTTATATCAAATAAAAGCTGCAAAATAGCAATAATGGCAGAAAACACAAAAACACAAATAATAGAAGCATTTAATAAATATGAAATCGCTGAAGCAGCAAATTTAATAGTGACTTTTTCCGATAGTGTTAATAAATATGTAACGGATAATGCACCTTGGAGTTTAGCAAAAGAAGAAAAAACGGTTGAATGCGGACAAGTTTTATATAATGTTCTTGAAGCAATGAGATATATAGCAATTATGCTCTATCCTTATTGTCCAAACATTGCTAAAGATATATTAATACAATTAAATGAAAATATTGATTTTAAATATCAAAATTTAACTTGGGGGAAATTAAAAATCGGAAAAATTACCCAAAAAGAAAATATAAAACCGGTATTTCTAAGACTTGATTCAAAATTCGCAACTGATAAAAAAAAGGATTAAGCAAATTGTTATTTGAAGAAATAAAACAAAATTATAATTCAGTAAAAATCATGTATGATAAAGCATTAAAAATTTTTAATGTTGAATCATTAAATAATTCTATAAAAGAAAATGAACAAAAACTTCAAAAAAGCGAAATTTGGTCTAATCCTGAACTTTCTTCCAAATTAGCTCAAGAAGTCAAAGAAGATAAAGATAATCTTGAAAAAATTAATAATTGGAAAAACTTTGCAAGTGATATTGAAACACTTTTTGAATTATATGAAGAAACAAAAGATGAAACAATTTTAGATGAATCCGACAAAACAATAAAAAAACTAAAGTCGGAGTTGGAACTATGGGAAATAGAATCAACATTAAGCGGAGAATATGATAAATCTGACGCAATTATAACAATAAATGCCGGTGCAGGAGGAACAGATGCACAAGATTGGGCACAAATGTTGTTAAGAATGTATATGAGATATGCGGAAGCTAAACATTGGAAAATAGAATTAATAGACCGTTCAGACGGCGAAGAAGCCGGTATAAAATCTGCTACAATCAAATTGGAAGGAAAATATGCATTCGGACTTATAAAAGCGGAGAAAGGAGTTCATAGACTTGTCAGAATCTCTCCGTTTAATGCAAACGGAAAAAGACAAACAAGTTTTGCAAGTTTAGAAGTTAGCCCTGTTATAGAAGATTTCAGCAAAAAAATTGAAATAGCACCTGAAGATATAGAAGTTGATACAATGAGGTCAGGAGGGGCAGGCGGACAAAATGTTAACAAAGTTGAAACAGCCGTACGAATTTTACATAAACCTACAGGGATAGTTGTTCGTTGTCAACAACAACGTTCACAATTACAAAATAAAGAAACTGCTATGCAAATTTTGGCTTCAAAATTACTTGCTATAAAACAAGCTGAACATGAAGAAAAATTAATGAAGTTAAAAGGACAAAATGTAGATATAAATTTCGGATCACAAATTCGTTCTTATGTATTCCATCCTTATAAAATGGTAAAAGACCACAGAACAAACTTTGAAGTCGGGAATGTTGATGCCGTTATGGATGGAGCTATAGATGGATTTATTGAAGCTTTTTTAAAATTAAATATTAAAATCGAATAAATTTAATTTTGATTAATACAATATGTTCCATCTTTCGCAAGTTTTCTTGAATATTTCAAAAATTAAATTGTCCGAGAAAATTTTGCGATAAGAACGTGAGCGAATTTTCTGTAAGGTGCCGCAGAGCCGGTTTAAAATTGGATTAACGGAATTTCGTACAGCCAAAGGCGGACTGGTTTGCACGAAAGAAATTTCGAGACAAATATAAATAAGTTAAACCAAACTTTTAAGGTGCCGCTGCACCTAACCCGAGAATATTAGGACGAGCTGAACGACAAACGAAGTGTAGTGAAGCACTCGTCCGAAGACAGGGAAATTCAAAAGAGCGAAATTTTAGCGTGGCGTTTTTAAAAGGTGAGAACTTTACGGCACATATGAGCAAGCGGAAGGTGGCAACACTAGATTAAATTCTTTATTTAACTGAATTTAAATATTCTTGTATAACATTCCAATACGCTTTATATTGCCCTGACGACATAACATATTCATTATAATAAGTTGCATTTTTTCTAATTGCATTTGCAAGATTTACATTAACTTTTTCAGCTTGTTGAATTAAATCCACAATCATTTCTGTTGTCG
>CANPZN010000134.1 GCA_947588785.1 Candidatus Gastranaerophilales bacterium | reverse complement strand
TGCAGGCATGCTACAATTTTTGCCATATTATTTAGGATTGGAAAAACCTCCGTTTAATCCGGCAAGAGCTGTATCGTGCCAAAAGTGTGCAAGAGCCGGCGGAAAAGATTCTGATATTGAAAATGTAGGAAGAACGCCAAGACATCATACTTTTTTTGAAATGCTGGGCAACTTTGCGTTTGGTGATTATTATAAAAAAGAAGTTATTCCCTGGGCTTGGGATTTTGTTACCAATTACTTAAAGTTAGACCCCAAAAGACTTTGGGTAACAATATATGAATCAGATGATGAAGCTTATGACATCTGGACAAAAGATGTTGGAGTTTCACCTGAACGGGTTATAAGAAAAGGGAAAAAAGATAATTTTTGGGGGCCGCCCGGAGCAACAGGATCTTGTGGGCCTTGCAGTGAAATTCATTATGATTTAGGCGAACATTTAAAATGTTCTGATAACTGCTCTATAGCTACTTGTGAATGTGACAGATGGGTTGAAATATGGAATCTTGTATTTACAGAATTATTCCAAGATGAAGAAGGTAATTTTTCACCGCTTGATAAAAAAAATGTTGATACCGGTATGGGCTTAGAGCGTATAGCTATGGTTGTACAAGGTAAAGAATCAACTTTTGAAACAGATTTATTATACCCTATCTTACAAAAAGTATCTGATATGTCAAAAGTAGCATATAAAAAAGATAAAAAGACTGATATTTCTTTAAGAATAATAACTGACCACGCCAGGTGCGTAACATTTATGATAAATGACGGAGTTACTCCCGGAAACGAAGGCAGGAGCTATGTTCTAAGAATGATTTTAAGAAGAGCGCTAAGACACGGTAAAATTTTAGGTTTAGAGCTTCCGTTCTTAAATGAAATAGTTGATACCGTTATTAATCAATATAAAGAAACTTATCCGGATTTAGTAAAGAATGCCAATAAAATAAAATCAATAATCAAGCAAGAAGAAGAAAGATTTAAGATTACATTAGACAGAGGCTACAAACTCTTAGAAGACTTAATGCAGAATAATAAAGAAATAGACGGAGAAAATGCATTTAAACTTTATGATACGTTTGGTTTTCCTTTGGAATTAACAGTTGAAATTGCAGCTGAAAAAGGAGTAACTGTTGACACAGAAGGCTATAAAGCAGAAATGCAGAAGCAAAAAGAGAAAGCAAAAGCGGCTGCACATAAAATAAGTCTGACTGATGACTTAGTTTATGTGGATGTAGAGAATAAATTTGGTTCAACCGAGTTTTTAGGCTATGAAAAGGACAGTGCGGAAGCTAAAGTTATAGCTATAATTGAAGCAGGTGATTTTATTGATATTATGTTGGATAAAACACCTTTTTACGCAGAGTCCGGCGGTCAAGTCGGCGATACGGGATTTATTGAAGGTAAAGATTTTAAGGCAGAAGTTTTAAATACATTTAAAGTTAATAAACTCTTTGTACACCGTGTACAAATGGTAAATGGTGAAGCTAAAGTTGGTGATATTGTTACTGCTTCTATTGATACGGATAGAAGAAAAGAAATAACAATACATCATTCCAATGCACATTTAATCCAAGCAGCTTTAAGAAAGGTACTTGGTGAAGAAGTACATCAGGCAGGTTCTTTTGTAGAAGAGAACAGAACCCGTTTTGACTTTACCTTTCCAAGAGCTATGACAAAAGAAGAAGTACAAGAAGTTGAAGACATTGTTAATAAATGGATAGCCGATGATCTAGCACAAACAACCACAATAATGAATATAGAAATGGCTAAAAAATCAGGGGCTATGGCTTTATTCGGAGAAAAATATGATGAAAATGTCAGAGTAGTAAAAATGGGTGAAATTTCATCTGAGTTATGCGGAGGGACGCATGTTAAATCAACCGGTAAAATTCGTTTAACCAAAATATTATCAGAATCGGCAGTAGCTGCCGGAACAAGAAGAATAGAAGCTGTCTGTGGGAATGCCGCTTTAAAAATTCTCGGCAGAAAAGCTGAAATCATTGATAAAATGTCACAGTCATTTAAGGTTCACTATGATGAACTTGGTGAAAGAATTATGAAACTGGCAGTTGATAATAAAAATTTGCAAACGGAAGTTGAGAATTTGAAAGCAGAGCAAGCAAAGACAAAATTTCAATCATTTATATCAAAAGCTCAAGATATTAATGGCGGTAAACTGTTTATATCAGAAATTGAAGCATTTCCTAATAATCTTGTAAAACTCGGAAGCGAAATGCTGTCAGCAAAGCTTGGCGAAAGTATTGTGGTTCTTGCTTCTGTTGATACAGATAAAATAACTTTTGTTGTTAAAGTTTCAGAGAGTTTCATCAAGAAAGGAATAAACGCCGGGCAGATAGTAAACACTCTGGCTCAAGCAACGGGTGGCAAAGGCGGAGGACGTCCAAATTTTGCACAAGGAGCAGGTAAAGACAAAACTAATCTGAGAACTGCTTTAGCTGAAGTTGAAAAGCAAATAAAACAATCAGTTTAAAAATAATTTCAAAACCAACAAATAAAAAGGTAATTAATGCACATTGAGCTGAAGTTACCTTTTTTATTTGTAACAAAAATCAATTAACTTAAATAAAAAAATAATTGATCCCAATTTTTTACAAATTATAATATTAATTTTTTTTAATATCTTACAAATTAATGCAATTATTTAATATTAATTTTTTTTATATATATACAAGGATATTAAGGAGATAATATTTTATGACAATCAACATTTCATCTTCAAAAGTTAATGAAAATATTGCAAAAGAAAAAGAATGGGCAAAAACTCCGCACGGAAAAGAATATATCGATGAAGCGGGTGAAGCCTTAAAACAATGGGATTATAATGAAGATGGTCATACCAGTGCATTAGAAATGTATAATAATTCATCATCAATTTATAAAAGCGTTTTTGCAGGTAATGAAACATTTTCAAAAAGAGCTGAAGATATTGCTCAAAAACAATATGAATTATATGATAAATATGCCGGTGAAGATGGAGTTTTAGATGCCTTTGAATATTCAGCTGCTTTAAATTCAGATGAGAATAATGAATTACTTAATGAATATTGGGAAATGTGCGATGTAATAGAGGCACAAGAAGGTAAAAATGTTGATGTACTCAAATATGATAGAGATAATGACGGGCAAACAAATATTGTAGAATTTATTCAAGAAAAATTAGATAATTTTAAAGAAATATTTAAATCCGGAAATTCTGATTTAAAAAATAAAGCTCTTGATGTAGTTTTTAATCAAGCTGAAATAATGTCAAAATATGCTGGTAGTGATGGTATACTTAGTGCTGAAGAATATCAAAAAGCATTAAATAATGAGTCATTCGGGGCTTCAATGGAAGAATATGTAAAAATTAAGCAACAACTTGAATCTTATATGGAATAAAGAACAGAAAAAGCTTCCTATAATTTGGAAGCTTTTTATTTACTAATATTCCCGCCCCATTCAACGAGGGTAAATCCTTTTCTTTCAATGGGTTTCAGCGTTTGAGATGAAGGCTTATCTGACCTTTTTGCTTTTGATATTATTATTTGAACTCTGTTTATGCTCTCAGGTGTTGGCTCGACATAGATGGGGTAAAGATTTTGCACTTCTTCATTTTGAAGAAAATATATTTTGTATTTTTTCCAATTTTTATCAAGTGCCATTTTACTCCAGTAGCGGACAAACTCTTTTTTCTCCGCTTCATTAAATTTGAGTTCATCTGCCTTAGCGGTTAAAAATGTTTCTATATCTTCTTTTTTGACAATATAACCGTAATCTTTCTTTGGTATGGGCATAGTTAACTCTATTCCGTCCCAGTAAATATAAGGGTATTGATTTTTCTCGCAAGCCTCTTTTGCGTATTCAAAGCCGAAAGTATCAGGGAGTTTAGAGCATTT
>CANPZN010000133.1 GCA_947588785.1 Candidatus Gastranaerophilales bacterium | reverse complement strand
GCCTTTTGAATAAATGATAAATCACCCATAATTGCAGCTATGAGCAAAAATAATATTGATATTACGCTATAAATTTCCAATGCATAATATTTAATAAATTTTATCATGCAAAGCACATATTGATTATATGACAAATTATAGCATAGGTTTTATCCTTTTATAAACTTCTCACTATCAAGATATTTTATCACTCTTGCAGGGTTGCCCACAACAACTGCGTTATCGGGAACATCTTTTGTTACAACCGCACCTGCACCAACAACTGCATTTTCGCCGATTGTTACTCCGGGGAGGATTGTTACATTTACACCTATCCATACGTTTTTCTTTATGTGAACAGGTTTACAGGTGATAATGTGTCTTTCATACATATCGTGGTTATTGGTTGCAATCGTGCAATTTAAGGATATCATAGTATCATCTTCAATCGTAAGTCCGCCTGCTGACATACATTGAAACCCGTTCAGAATAACAACGTTTTTGCCGATTTTAACTTTATCTGCAAGAATTGTGAAAATCGGAGGATGAATAACAGTATTTTCACCTAATGTATGGTTAAAAAGTTCGTCAATGAGTTCTTTACATTCAGAAGTAGTAGGATTTGTGTGGTTTATTCTAAAACATAAATCGGAGCTTCTTCTTGCTTCTTCGATTCTTTTAGGTTCTTGATTTCTGACATCTATTCTTATTTCTTCCATTATTATCCTTCTTTCAATAACTTTGTGTTATCACAATAATTTGTCCCCAAAAGAGGGTTCTATTTTTATCTAATTTTGATAATATATCTATTTCGTTTTTTGTTAATTCAAAGTCAAATAAATTAGTGTTTTTAGTCATTTTGTCACTATGGCATGTTTTTGGTATAACTATAATATTTCTTTGAATTAAAAATTTATAAGCAATTTGACTTTTTTTTGAATAATTATCTGCAAAATTTTTATTGTCAAATTAGAAAAAATATTTTTCAATCCTGTTTCTAAATGACTCCAGCCAATTATTTCCTCAGACAATTTATTATGCCGACTTTTCAAAAAGTTATAGATATTGAACCGTTTTAGATAATTCATATCTGGTATTGTGCATATGAGAAGGCTCTTTATTTGGATATCCGACAGGAAGTATTGCAACAGGAATAATATTATCAGCTAAATTAAATGTTTTTTGCACGGTTTTTGAATCAAAATATCCAACCCAAGTAGACCCTAAACCTAAATCTGTAATTTCTAACATCATATGTGTTGTAACAATACTTGAATCCACTATTCCTTCATCTAAATTATTAAAAGGATTTTTCCAACTTACAGTATTATCATAGCAAATTAAAAAAGCAAGCGGAGCATCAAAATGATATTGAGTAACCGTTTTTAATTTTTCAAGGCTTTCTTTGCTTTGTAAAACGAAAATTCTTTGAGGCTGATAGTTAACAGCAGTAGGTGCAATCCTGCTTGCTTCAAGAATTTTATCAATTTTGTCTTGTTCAATTCTTTTATCGTTGAATTTTCTGCAGGAATATCTTTCACGTGCTAATTCTAAAAATGACATAATTAAACTCCTTTTATATTATTTAACAAAAACTCCGCATAATCTTTTGTTTTTGTACCTTTTCTTTTATGTTCAGGGTCGATTTTATCAAAAAAACAATTTGGCATCTCATCCATTTTCAAGTTCTTTTCAATACAAGGGCTACAACCTAAATTGTGGTTTTTAGGATGAAGTTTACAATTTATATTTTTGCAGGTACATAGTTCTTTTGCGTTCATTAATTTTTTTATACCTTATTTTTTACTAATTTAATCTAGTGTCGCAAACCTTGTGCTTGCTTCGCCCTCACATTCTCGGGTTCGGTGCAGCGGAGCCTTAAAAGTTTAGTTTAACTTATTTATATTTGTCTTGAAGATAATCCAACTTTAAACAGGCTCTATTGGCACCCTACAGAATATTCGATTCCTTATCTCGAAATTTTCTCGGACAAATTAAAAATAACATAAAAATATAAATTTTTATGCTACTTTTAGATGTATTTTTTATAATTTTTATTAAAAAGCTAATATTTCATTGTCATCAGGCACTAAAACATTATTTAATTTTAGGTTTTTAATATCATCTCTTGTAACTGTCAGGTGGCTAACTGTATCCATGTGGCTTGCAATAATGGTTGAATTTTTAGAGTATGATGAAATTTCCTTCATATCATCTAAATTCATAATTAACCTTTCACCGTTTATAACTGTAGCTCCGCAAGAATTTGTAACAATTACATCCGGATTATATTTATCAAGTGCTTCTTTCACTTCTTCGCACCAAATGGTATCGCCTGCAACATACAAAGTTTTTTCATTTTCAGATTTAAACACTATTCCCATTGAATCATAGGGTAAACCTGCTTTTAGACATAAAGGTTTAACGGTTTCTCTTTTTCCGTGCTGACAATTGGTTTTATATAATTTTATTCCTTCAAAATCAGTACCGTTTGCATTTATCACTCTTACATCTTTAAATCCTAAATTTTCAATTAATTCTTTATCAATATCCGACTGAACAAAGAAAGGAATATTTTTATTGATTGCCTTAGCCGCAAATTCATCCCAATGATCAGGATGGTAATGAGTTAATATAACAGCGTCAACATCAACAATTTTTTCAATAGAAATAGGAAGCTCAACTCTTGGCTGTCTTACATTAGAGTTTAAACCTACGTCAAATCCCGGCATATAATCTTTCGGCATAAGCCACGGATCAATTAAAAATCTTTTGTTGTTGTAAGTAACAATTATTGTTGCACTTCTTATTTGATGAATTTGCATAGCTATCCTCCTTTTTTTTTAAACTATCATAAATTAATTTAAAATGCAACTTGAAAAAGTATTGACATAATCAAGAGGTTTTGAGATAGTTTAATTATGAAATGTTGTAATTCAAAATGGGGCGGTAAACGTGAAATGTCAGGCAGAAAAAAGACCTGTCTAAAAAAAGTGCCGTTTAACAGAAGAATTAATGAAAATATTTTAAATATACTGCGTGATTATGCTAAAAATCATAATATCACTGAAACAGAAGCATTAGAAAGTGCTATTTTATTACAGACAAATATTGAAAAGTTAAAAGGAGATAAAATTATGAAACTTTGTATTCCAACAAGTGAAGGTAGATTGTGTGGGCATTTTGGGCATTGTGATTCATTTACGATAGCAGAAGTAGACCCTGTGGCAAAAAAAATAATAAATATAGAAGAAAAGGTGCCTGAGGATGGTATTTCTTGCCAAAGTACAAACTGGATAGCTGCTCAAGGTGTAAGTAAAGTTTTAGCCGGCGGAATGGGGGCAAGACCTATGATGTCTTTTATACAAAATGGTATTGAAGTTGTTACAGGCTGCAAGGAACTTCCCATAAGAGAAATATTAGAAAGATATTTGTCAAATACTCTTGAATCAGGCGAAAACTCTTGTGCCTCAGAAGAAAGTGATCATCATCACTGTCATCATCACGGTGACGGGCATAATTGTCACGGTTAAACAGGTTACATTAATGAATATAAAATTATTAAAAATCAGAAAAGTTGAAAGATATTTATATGCAGGAATTTTAACTCTTTTGATGTTTTTATCTGCTCAATTTACAGGGCATAGAGAAATAATTTTTCCTGAAATTCTGGCTATATTAACAGGCACTTGGGTAGCAAAAAGACAGCCCTGGAATACAGATAAGTTTAGAATTTGGTTTTTAACAACGATGTCTGCTTTAGTTGGAGTTCTTCTTGTTAAATATTTGCCTTTGGGGCTTTATTATAAAGTAATTTTTTCATTTTTATTTACGGCAATCTCACTTATTGTATTGAAAACTACATTTATTCCTGCGATACCTGCTGGAATTTTTCCTATATTTATGAATGTAAAAACACTTGTTTATCCTTTTGCCGTTGGTATTATGGTTTTTGCAATAGTTATGGAGCAATA
>CANPZN010000132.1 GCA_947588785.1 Candidatus Gastranaerophilales bacterium | reverse complement strand
TTTCCTTGAAAAATATCATTACAGACATAAAGATAAATATTTACCTCAAAAAATAAATCAAAAAATGATGTTTAAACATTGGGCTAAATTATTTATAATTTTTTCAATAGTATCAATTTATCCCCTATCACAAGGTTTTTTATTTTGGCTTTCACCTCCTGTTGTGGTAACTTTTGCCGAACTATCAAATCCTATGAGTCCTAACAGAAAAAGATTATTAAGAATATGGGAAATTATGGTAATAGGAGCTTTAATAGGTTCTATTTTCAGATTTCTAATAAACATATATTTTGATTTACCGCTTGTTATAGCAGCAATATTTGCTTGTTTATTTATGTTTTTAATCTATAGTAAAACAAAAATTCTATACCCACCTTCAGCCGGTGCATTATTAATGCCTATGATTTTAAAACCTCAAGCTGTTATATATTATCCTATTCAAGTAGCTATTGGTTTGGGAATTTTGATTTTACTTGTAAAATGTTTATTTAATCTAAAATCAAATAAACAATAAATGAGCAACATTACGGTTGCGATGAGCAAGCGTAATGTTGCGACACTAGATTAAATGTAATTTTTTTTAATTTATGCAGTAATATTCTTAGAGTAAACAAAGATTTTAAATAACAAAAACATACTATTTAAAAGTAAAACTGATCATTTTATTTTAATTTTGAATATTCACTATTTTCTACGGCTTCAAGCCAGATATTTTCAGTTTCTACTCCATCTACTTCAACGGCTATATGAGAAAACCAGCTGTCAGGTGCTGCTCCGTGCCAATGTTTAACATTTGCAGGGATGTTTATGACATCTCCGGCTTTCATTTCAATTGGGTTTTTACCCCATTCTTGGTAGTAGCCTCTGCCTCCTATGGCAATTAAAATTTGTCCTCCTCCGGATTTTGCTTTATGTATATGCCAGTTATTTCTGCATTTTGGTTCAAAAGTTACGTTATACATTTTAACTTGGCTTGTTGAAATCGGCGAAATATAGCTTTGTCCAATAAAATATTGTTTATAAGCATCATTAGTGCCTCCAATCGGAAACATAATTGTTTCTTGATACTCTTCTTTAGTTAACACCGTTGGTTTCTCCTTTTTTATAATTCCTGCAAATACTAAATTCGTTGATATAAATAATATTGTAATTAAAAATAGTGCTGATTTTTTCATATTATTTCCTTGTTTTTCCTTCTTCCATAACTTCTTGAACAGCTTTTAAGGCTTGAAAACTATCAGGGAAACCGATATAAGGCATAATTTGAATAATTGAAGCCGTTATTATCTCAATGGAGTTCCCGGCTTTTAAATTGCCTTTTATATGGCTTTTTAGAGTATCGATGTTTTTTGTTGTTGTTAAAATTGCGATTGTTAAAAGCTCTCTTGTTTTAAGCTCTAACCCCTCTCTTGTGTAATAGTCGCCAAAACATACTTCCGTTAAAAATCTTGCGACATCAGTACCCATATTGTCAGGCAGATTTTTAAAGTTTTCTTTTATCTCGTCGCCATAAAGAGGATTTTGGATTTTCTGTCCCTTTTTAAATCTGTCGATTTCTGTAGTTGTTGCAGTTGATTTTAATTCCCCTTCAAGTCCTTTTTCTTTTATGACTTCATTAAAAACGGCTATTGCGTTAAGTGTTTTAGGAAAACCGATAAAAGGAGCACATTGATAAATTGCTTCTCTAATTTCAATCGGATTATTACCTGCATTTAATGCCCCATTAATATGAGCCTTTAATTGAGGAAGCGTTTGCAAGGCTGTAAGAGTTGTAACAGTTAAAAGTTCTCTTGTTTTAATATCAAGCTCGCCTACCTCGAACACTTCACCGAAAATATATTTTTGCAAAATGTCCATAAAGTCTTTATCCGCACCTTTGTTATTTTCAAGGCTGATATTAAAAAGTGTTTGAAGATTTTTATTTGCTATATCACTTCTTGTCATTTTTTCCTCCTTCGCAAAAACCGTTGAACTCATACAAAACATAGTCAATAATAAAATACTCAATATTTTTTTCATAATTTTTACCCTTTAGTTGACACATTGTCATAATAATAGTATATTTATTTTGACACTATGTCAATAGTGCTGTAAAAGGAATAAAATTATGCCAAAAGGTTCAATTGAACTCGTTAATACAAGAAAAGAAGAAATTTTAAATGCTGCAGAAGTTCTGTATCAAACAAATAGTTTTAAAGATATTACTTTAAATGATATAGCTGAGCTTACAACGTTTAAAAGAACTTCGATTTATAATTATTTTGAAACAAAAGAAGAAATTTTTCTTATGCTTAATAAAAGGCAATATGAGGCTTGGGTATATGATTTAGAGAATATTATTCAAAATAATAAGACTTTATCAAAAGATGAGATAGCAAAAAATATCGCTCACAGTTTGGAAAAAAGAGAAGATATGTTAAGACTTATGATGAATCATTTTGATATGGAAGCAAATAGCCGCATTGAAATATTGACGGAATTTAAAATGGCATTTGGAAATTCTATGAAAACTCTTGAAAAATTACTTGAAAAATTCTGTCCTGATATTAATGAAGGTGGCAGAACAAAATTTGTTTATGCCATTTTCCCTTTTATATATGGAATTTATCCTTATACGACAGTATCAAATAAACAAAAGGAGGCAATGAAAAGTGCAGACGTAGGATTTATTCATCATAGTATTTATGAAATAACTTATAATTGTGTGAAAATGCTTTTAAAATAATGAGGTGAGAATGAAATACACAAATTTAGGGAAATCTGATTTAAAAGTATCAAAAATATGCTTAGGTTGTATGGGGTTTGGTGACAGCACAAACGGTCAGCATTCTTGGACAGTTGATGAAAGTGCTACAAGAGCAATAATAAAAACAGGGCTTGAAAAAGGAATTAATTTTTTTGATACCGCAATAGTATATCAGGGTGGAACAAGCGAACAATACGTAGGTAGAGCCTTAAGAGACTTTGCAAAAAGAGAAGATTATATAATAGCTACAAAATTCACTCCTCGCACCCCTGATGAAATTGAAAATAATATATCAGGACAAAAACATATCGAAAACTACTTAAATAAAAGCCTTCAAAATTTGGGTATGGATTATGTTGATTTATATATTTATCACATGTGGGATTATAATACCCCGATAGAAGACATTATGCAAGGATTAAATGAGGTTGTAAAACAAGGAAAAGTTAGATATATAGGTATTTCAAACTGCTTTGCGTGGCAATTGGCTAAAGCGAATAACTATGCAAGGAACAATAGATTTGTCGAATTTATATCCATACAAGGGCATTATAATTTAATCCATCGAGAAGAAGAAAGAGAAATGATACCATATTGCCGGGAGGAAAATATTGCCTTGACTCCATATAGTGCTTTAGCCTCAGGAAGATTATCAAGGCATATCGGAGAATCGACAAAAAGACTTGAAGAAGATTCTTACGCAAAATTTAAGTATGATAACACTGCTGAAGCTGATAATAAAATTATTGAAAGAGTTGAAGAAATTGCCTTAAAAAGAGGAGTATCTATGACAGAAGTTTCTTTGGCGTGGCTTTTAGGTAAAGTAACATCACCTGTTGTGGGTGTAACTAAACTATCTCAGATAGAAGGAGCGGTTAAATCGGTTGAACTTGAGTTATCGCAAGATGAAATAAACTATTTAGAAGAATTATACATTCCTCACGCACTTGCAGGCGTTATGGCACAAAATAAACCGCAAAATAAAGGCGATAACCACGTTTGGATAAATAATGCAAAGAATATAAAGTAATTTTGAACAGAACTTAGGTAAAATATAAAAATCGCATACAAAAATGTCCGAAAAATTTCGCTGTCTTGAAATTTGCTGTCTTGGGGCTTGTCATTCGCTCGCTTTCGCTGTCGCTCATTTCAGCCCCTTCATTACTCGGGTTCACTTCGTTTCACCCTTTCGCAAATTTCGCTGTCTTGAAATTTGCTGTCTTGGGGCTTGTCATTCG
>CANPZN010000131.1 GCA_947588785.1 Candidatus Gastranaerophilales bacterium | reverse complement strand
AATTTCAAAATCAAAAAAAGAAATAAAAATATTAAGACTTGAACTTAATGAAATACAAAGAAGGGGTAAAAAATGAAAAAATTATATAAAATACTAGCAATAGAATTAGCAATGATAGGAGTATTATGTATGTTCTATGGTTATGAAATATTTTCAATACCATGTTTAATAATGTATGCAGTTTGCTTATATAAAAGTGATATTTATGAAAAATAATGTGGTTTAACAAAACATTCAAAAATTATAGCAGAAAAAGTAAATGAACTTATTAAAAATCAGCAAAAAATAATAGAAAGGTTGGAGGGTAAAGATGAATTTATTACCAAAAATAATACCAAAAAAATTTACTAAAAAAGTTAGTGTTGCTGATATAAAACAATATTTAGTTGATGAATTTGATAATAACAGAAAATTGCAAAATCAAGTATATGTACTGCAAGATGAGTTAAAAATTGCAAAAGAATACGAAGTTAAATACGAATTATCATTGACTACTTTAGAAGAATTTAAAAACAGAAAAAAATCAGTAGAAGATAGAAATAAACAATTAGAAAATCAAATAAAAGAATTACAAAATAAAATTAAAGAAGAAATATATAAACAAAATGATTTAAAACTAGAAAATAAAAAAATGACTGATTATGTTAAAAATATAGAAAAAAATATAAGAAAAGACTTTATGAAAGAATATAAAGAAAAAATAAATAATTTGAAGGGACATATAAAAAAGGAAGATATATTAAAACTATTTAAATAAAAAAGTTGGAGGAAAAATAAAATGTCAAAATGTGAAATATGCAAATATCAAAAAGATTGCCCTGATATAGTTGAAGAAAATAGTGTTTATTGTTTAGTACATAGAAAAATACCTAAAAATTTTGATAATGAATACATTGAAAAACAACAACTTATTTCTTTTTTGGAAGATAAGATAAAAGAATATAAAGAAAAAATTTCAAAATATGATTTATGGCATGAAGCAGGTGAAGATATTAATTTCTTGATATTAAAAAAACAAATATATCAAGAAGTTCTGGATTTTATAGAAAAAGGTGGTAAAGATGAAACAAAATAAATTATTTGATGACACAATTTATATAGATAAAAGTGTAATAACACCTTATGATAAGAAAAAATGGAAAAAAAAGTTTCAAGAGTATTGCGATAGTGATGAAATACGAAAAGAAAGTTATGAAAATGGATTAAATGCTTGTGGATATTGGTATGCTTGTGATTATTGTGAAGGAAGCGATTTACCTTGTGCGTGTGCAAGAGCATTAATTGAACTATTTAATGATATTGGTAGAGTAATAGACTATAAAAATACTGATATAAAATATTTAGATAAATTACTACGAGGTGGTAAAGATGAGTGAAGAAGAGAAAAATAAACAATTTAAAGAAGATTTATTAAATGTTACTGGTAATTTTCTTAAAACAGGTCTTGATTGTATAGAAAAACAAAAAAATGAATTGGAACAATTACAACAAGAAAACCAAAATCTAAAACAAATTAATGAAGAACATCGCAAATTAAATGGTGAATTAATAGAAGAAAATAAAAAATTAAAAGAAAAATTACAAAATAATTCAAAAATCAATATAGCAGATCATAAATACGCAAGTGAAATGGAAGATAAATATCTAGAATTTCAACAAGAAAATGAATTTTACAAACATGTAATTAAAGATAATTATGATACAAGTCAAGACATAATGTATGAAATGAAAGAAGAAAATGTAAAGTTACAACAAGAAAATAAAGAATTAAAAGAAAAATATAATAGACTTTTAAAAGAAAATTTTAAATTAAAACAAAATCCTATTTTAACTGAATTTGAAAAGTGGCTTTAAGAAAAAATAAAATGTACTGAACAATATGCTGATAATGATATGGCTAAAGGTTATATAAATGCTATTAAATTGTGTAAATATTATTTACAAGAATTGAAAGAAGGAAAGAAATAATGGACAAAGAAAACAAAAATAAATTAGAAACAATAGTGAGTGGTATTTCATCAATGTTAATAAAAGAGGATATACAATTTGTTGAAAAAAGTAAATATGATGAATTAAAATTTAAACTAGAAGAAAAAGACAAAATTATTAATCAAACTATAAATTTTATAAAAATGATTAAAGATGAATCTTATCAGAGTAGTGTTACTGGAATATGTGATACAGCATTAGAAATATTAGAAAGAGGTAAAAATGGAAAATAAAGAATTAGAAAATAAATTAAATATTTTATTAAAAGATGGAACTGATTTATTGAGAAAATATTATAACTTAAATTGTCAAATAATTATAAATTTCAATGGAATAAAAATTACAAGTGATGAAGTATTTATACCAAATAAAGAATTTTCAAATGATGATAAATTAAAAAGAATAAATAAATATATAAAAGAACAAGAAAGTTATTATTTTAATAATTGTACTGATCCATTTATTGATAATCAATGGTCTACAATATCAAATCATTTTAATGAAATTAATAAAATAATTAATGAGGATAAAAATGAAAAATCTTAAAGTTTTGGAACTATTTGCAGGAACTAAATCAATAAGCAAAGCATTTGAAAAAAAAGGACATAAAACTTTTTCAATAGAATGGAACAAAGATTTTGAAAATATAGATTTATATGATGATATTAATAATATAACTGAAAAAGATATTTTAAAAAAATTTGGACAACCAGATGTGATATGGGCAAGTCCTGATTGTACCACATATTCGATAGCTGGCATTAGTCATCATAGAAAAAAGAATATTGAAACTGGTGAATTAGAACCTATTAGTGAATATGCTAAATTTTGCGATAAAACTAATAAATATTTAATTCAATTAATAAAAGAATTAAAGCCAAAAGTATTTTTTATAGAAAACCCTAGAGGTGGGTTAAGAAAAATGAATTTTATGAAAGAAATACCTAGATATACAGTTACATATTGTCAATATGGTGATACTCGTATGAAACCAACTGACATTTGGACTAATCATCCTAATCCAAAATTTAAACCGATGTGTAAAAACGGAGATAATTGTCACCAAAAAGCTCCTAGAGGATCAAGAACTGGCACACAAGGATTAAAAGATAATATACAAAGAAGTATTATACCTGAACAATTATGTAATCATATCGTTGATATTTGTGAAGAATTATTAGATAAGGAAGTGAAATAAAATGAAATTAGAAAAAGAAGTTACATTAGATACTTATGGATTATCATTAATATGTTTTAATGAGAATTTTACACAAAATGAAATAAAAGAATTACAAAAAATGTATAAAAGAAAAATAAAACTTACTTTAGAAGTAGAAGAACCAGTGCTTTATGAAGTCGAAAGAAAATATTTAAGTGATGTTATTAGTCCTTTTAGAGATAGAGTAAATTACATATCAAAGGAAACTGATATAATAGATGATTATGAAACAATTCACATTTGTTATGACAAAAAAGAAAGACTTTTGATATTTCCAATGTTCAAAAAAAATTCAGTGTATAAAGGTATGAAATTAAATAAAGAATATACATTAGAGGAATTAGAATTATGAAATTAGAAGTAGGAATGTATGTAAGATTTAAAGATTTAACTAATTATATTGAAAATAATGATGTAATGATAGATAAAATTACTTTTATTAGCGAGGCTATGAATGGACTTGATGAAACACTGCAAATAGAACTCGAAAAATATCAAGAGCCAATATTGAAAAAAGATATTATCGGAGAACCTAGTTTTAATATTATAGATTTAATTGAAATTGGAGACATTGTTGTTGATAATAGTGGTCGAAAACTTGAAGTTAATTTAATAAGAGTATGGGATGATGTAAAAGAAATTATATGTAATGATTATAACTTAGATGATAGTGCATTGACACTTCACAATGGTGCTATTTTTAAAATTTTAACTAAAGAAAGTTTTGAAAATAATTGTTTTAGAATAGGAGATCAGATATGACTACAGTATGGTTTGGAAATTTAACAATTAAACAGTTAAAAGAGCGACATAATTTATCAATAACAGATGAAGAAATAGAAGAATTAGAAAAATATAGAAGTGATAAAGTTAAACTTAAAGAAAATACTTTTCATATTTATGATGTGCCTGAAAGCATACATGTAAAAGGTGATTTAGCAAAAACAAAAATATTAGATATTTTAGGTAAATATTCTGGCGAATTTAAGTATCGCATTAAAATTTATGAAAAATAAGATAGGAGATGAATAAAATGGAAAAAAGAGAATTTATCAATAAATTGGAAAATGTATTTGTTGGAGATATAAA
>CANPZN010000130.1 GCA_947588785.1 Candidatus Gastranaerophilales bacterium | reverse complement strand
TAGCCGGTGATAGGAATCGAACCTACAACCTACGGTTTACAAAACCGTTGCTCTACCGTTGAGCTACACCGGCATATTTAAATTATGCTATTTGTATAATATAAGGGACATACTATATTGTCAAGAAAAATTTATTTTATTTTTTAAATAGACATTGAAATATTTTATTAATATAATTAATTGTATAGTTTACCTATTAACTTAGCTCTATTTTTTGTTTATCTATAGAACAATAAAATAGATAAATTTGACTCAAAATTGTCCGAGAAAATTTTGAGATAAGAAACGTAAGCGAATTTCCGCAGGGTGGAGTCGAGCGATAGCGAGCGAATGACAAGCCCCAAACAGCAAATTTCAAGACAGCAAAATTTTACAGTGGCGTTTTTAAAAAATGAGCTACTATACAATTGCAACACCGGATTAAATTGAAAAAAACAAATTTCATATATCAGGTCAAAACAAAAATGGAGAATAGAAATGGCACAAATTATAGAAATAACTGATGAAAATTTTGAACAAGAAGTTTGTAATGCGAATAAATTAACATTAGTAGACTTCTGGGCAACTTGGTGCGGGCCGTGCAGAAAGTTAACACCAATAATAGAAGAAATTGCTAATGAGTATAACGACAAAGTTAAATTCGTCAAAATAAAAGTTGATGAAAATATGAAAACAGCACAAACATATTCTATAAGTGGTGTTCCGTGTCTTCTGCTGTTTAAAGAAGGAAAACCCATAGAAAGAATTGTAAACCTTGTACCGAAAACAGTTATTACTTCAATTCTAAATAAATATTTAACCTAATATCCTCTTTTTTATTTATGACTCCCAACAATTTAGTTGTCTTGAATTTTCATTTTGTTCAAGCCTATTATTTGCTCCGATTTACACTTATTTCGGTTTTTGCTAATCAACTTAACTCGAAATATTCTCGGACAAATTAGCTGTCTGTATAGTTCGACAAATATTTTTAATCTAGTGTCGCAAAATTACGCTTGCTCCTCGCAACCGTAAAGTTGCTCACCTTTTCAATACGCCACTCGCAAATTTTTACTCACACCTTCGGCTTATCGTAAAAATTTACTCGGACATCTTATACAATCAAAATTAGTCCATAGACGGATTTACGTGTTATAATTATTTAAGTTTAATCAATAAAGTTTTATAATAAGAAAATTTAATGAAATTACGGACAGCAGAACAAATCAAACAGGTTCTACAACAACAATTAAGTTACAAAACAAGCCGATTTCAAGTCAGTCAAAACGCAGATTCAATTATAGGAAATAAAAAATGGAATCAAACAATGATTTTTATAGTTTTCAAGGAAGTATAAATCGAAAAAATTATATAATAAATATGCTAATACTTATTATTTTATGTATATTAGTACATTTCTTAAATTTTGATTATTTAAAAACTATAACAAAATATGAGTTATTATATAATACACTTATATGGATAATAAGTTTCTTTAAATTTATTCTTCTCATATCAGTATTATCTGTAGTATATAGACGAATAAACGATTTTTCCGGATTTAATAATATAATGAAATATATTTTTACAATATTTTATTTATATCCTTTTTTATTATGGTTTTTCAGATACCAAATAATTCAATTTTTCCCCAATTTTATATTGAATGCATTAATTATATCTTTTTTAATCATAATACCTTTTTCAATAATCTCATCAATTATTTTTGCATTTATCAAATCGAAATAGAAGGTTTTACTAATTATCTTGCCATTTTGAATTAAATAAATTATACTAAATAATAGAATAAAGGATTAATTATGAGTGATGACAGACTTTTTGCTTCAAATCATGCTATAGGCAGAAAATGGTATTACATTAATATCTTTATTCTATGTATCTTAACACTTATTACAAAATATGTTTTTGAAAATTTTTTGATTCCCAATATAATAAATGACTTTTTCATATCATTTGCGAATTATACATTATATTTTATATATTTTATATACTTAATAACATTTTTTTCATTAATAGAACGACGACTATATGATATAAGCGGAAGTCGTGAATCAAGTGTATATAAAAATATTTCAGCGATAATGGGATTTACAATATTCCTTCAAATATCAGTTATTATTATACCATATACGAGCATAAAATCATATATTTCTCCGGATCTTTTACTTCCGATTACGTATATTTTTGATTTTATATTTCTTATAATAACTTTTATACTGGGACTGATAAAAGGTCAAATATCGAATTTAAGTTTTAAAGAGTTTAGAAGAAGAAATCAATATAAAATATGAGCAGAATAAGAAAAGTATTAATATGCGGACTTGGTGGTTTAGGTTGTATATGTGCAACTCAAATATTAAATTCCAAAAAAGCAGAATTAAAAATTTTGGTAGATGAATCAAGGTACGAAAAGTATAAAGTACAAGAAACATATTTTAACAATAAGCCATATAAATTTGAAATAACATTACCGCAAGATTCATCTTATAAAGCAGATTTAATAATTATTGCAACGAAATATGACGGTTTAAATTTTGCTATTGAAGGTATAAAAAATTTTATAACTGAGAACACGATTATTATTTCATTATTAAATGGTATATCAAGCGAAGAAATGATTGCCCAAAGATATGGATATAAAAATATAATATTGTCATTTTATATTGGTCATTCTTGTATCAGAAATGACAGACAAATAATGCAAGATGGAAACTATTGTTTAATGCTAGGAACAAGAGACAGTAATAAAGACAATTTAAAAGAACTGGCGAAATTTTTTGATGAAACAGGAATAAAATATAACATCCCACCAAATTTTCAAGACGAATACTGGAAAAAATTTATGATAAACGTAGGCATAAATCAACTTTCTGCAGTTACGGGATTAACATTAAAAGAAATAAAAAAAGATAATAGTCTTGTAAACAAACTAAAAAGTTTGATGAAAGAAGTAGAACAAATAGCCGAAAAACAAGGATTATATAATTCAAAAGAAATATATAAAGCAGCAGAAAATTTTTTATTAAGAGAAATTGAAGATGCCAAACCATCAATGTTACAAGATATAGAATCACAAAGGAAAACAGAAGTTGATATTTTTGCAGGAACCGTAATTAAATTAGGGAAAAAGTACGGAATAAGGACTCCAGAAAACAATAAAATTTATAATGAAATAAAAGAATTAGAAAAAAATGCCAAGTAAATTTTGGGAATTTTACAGAAAAATAAACAAACTTCCAAAGAATGTAAGAATAGAAGCATGCAGTATATGTCAACTTAACTGCCGAGATTGTTATATGAGAAAAAATGACCCAAATATTATTATCGGAAACGGTTATTTAAAATTTGAAGACTACAAAAATTTATATAAAGACGTAAAGTATGTGTTATAATAGAACTTATAGTTGAAAAAGGATATATTATGCCAAAAAAGTATATTTATTTTGTAGATGTAACAAACCGTGATGGAGTACAGACTTCAAGGTTAGGTTTAGCGAAGCTGCAAAAGACCATAATAAACTTAATGCTTGATAATATAGGAATAACTCAATCTGAATTCGGATTTCCGACAACAAGGCATGAAATTAATTATTTAAACGGGAATTTAGAACTTGTAGATAGGGGAGTTATAACAAAAACAAGATTATCAGGCTGGATGAGAGGCATTGAAGAAGATGTATTATTGTCATTCCAGAATGTTGCAAGATTAAAATATATAAATCTTTCTGTATCAACATCAGACCAGATGATAAAAGGAAAATTCGGCGGAAAAAAGACTCGTGATGACATAATTAAATCTACGACCAAAGCTCTTGATACAGCTATAGCTTGCGGAGCACAAGATATAGGCGTGAATGCGGAAGATGCCTCAAGAAGCGATATTGATTATTTAATAGACTTAGGAATTGAAGCAAAAAAGCATGGGGCAAAAAAATTCAGATATTGTGATACTTTAGGCTATGATGATCCTATCAGTGCTTATGAGCGAATATCAAAAATAGCACAAGCAACTAAAATGGATATAGAATTGCATTTTCACAATGATCTTGGTATGGCGGCCGGGAATTCCGTAATGGGAGCAAAAGCAGCAATAGATTCAGGGGTTAATGCATATATCAATACCGCAATAAACGGAATGGGAGAACGTGCAGGCAATGCTGATTTAATATCTTGTCTTCTTGCGGTATTAAAATCCAGCGGTATGAGCGGGAAATATGAAATTGATCCTAATATTGATTTATCAAAGACCTGGAAACTTGCGAAATACACAGCATATGCATTTAATGTTCCTATACCAATAAACCAGCCTGCGACAGGAGCAAATGCATTTGCCCATGAATCAGGTATACATGCTGATGGAGCATTAAAAGACCGATTAAATTATGAACTTTATGACTATGCGGAACTGGGAAGAGGCGAACCTGAAATCGTTGAAACAGGCAGAATGATAACAACGGGAGAATATGGCGGTATTAAAGGTTTTAGAAATGTATATGAAAAAATGGAAATAGAATTTCAGGATGAAGATGAGGCAAGAAATATATTAGAACTTGCGAGATATGCTAACGTTCATACACAAAAACCGCTTACACAA
>CANPZN010000129.1 GCA_947588785.1 Candidatus Gastranaerophilales bacterium | reverse complement strand
TCTATTTTTTTAAAAGATAAATATTTTTTATTTTCATCTAACGAGGGCAGATTAAGCGAATTTTCTATTTCATAATCAGTAACAGAAATAACCAAATTATCTGAAATTATGCTTTTTCCTGCTAAAAATAAACTATAACAATTTTCACAGACTTCACCTAATCTTGAATCATATTCTTTTGTAGTTTTAGAAGAAGTATTGCATATTGAACACTCTCTTTGAGATTTCAATTCTTGTGGTTTCAAAATTTGTTTTAACTGATTATTATTATATCTTTTTTGTTTTTTCTCTGAGAGTTTAAAAGAAAGTTTTTTGAAAAGATTTTTTGTATTAATTAAATCGTTACTGCTTGCTTGTTCATAGGCAAAAGCAATATATAAATCAATACCAAACTCATCTAAAAACCATTGATTGATTTTATTTTCCGATTCTTTTAATATTTCTTTTACCCGATTAGTATTTGGAAGGAGCATATAGAAATGTCCCCCGCCTATATACAAAAGATTTGTTCTTGTTATTCCTATTTTTTCACATAATTCATCAACAATATTTTCTAATAATATTTCTAAATAAAAAGATCTTGCTCTTAATGATTTTAAAGCACCTTTTGATGAAATTGTATAAATAAAATCCTGTATTCCTGACACATCAGCCGATAACAGCATAAAATATTTTTCATCACGATTAGGAGTTATAAAAAGTTTTTCTTTTAAATCAGTAATGTTATTCTCTCTGAAATAGATATACATACAATGGGCAATTGAAGCCGTCGTTTTTAAATGATCAAATAATGATATATCAGCATTTTCCTTTACGTTTGTACTTGATGGAACATAAGCCATTGTCGATTCTAACAACTCAAGTATAGAATTAATATTTAAATCTTTATTTAGCTTTTCATCAAGAATTTTTTTTAAGTGCTGATATTTATCACTAGAAGCATAAATTGTTTCTGTGGGATAATTAATATCATTTTCCGGATTTAAATCTCTTAAAGGATAATAATATTGTTTATCATCTTTATCAGCTTTAAAAGAACAAAAAATACTTTTTAAAGCAACATCAGCCTGCCACTCTAAATCCTGATTATCATCAGAAATGTTATCTCTTCTATCCATTGCGGAAGAAATATTATCGGCTTCATAAACAATATATACATCAGAATCATTCGGAATTGTATCAATAATTTCTTTAATTTTAGTGCCATGATGATATTTTACAGGCAATATAATTTCAGGATCAAAGCCTTTTTGTTTTAAATATTCAGCACCAACCAACGAATGACTTTTTTTCTCGCCTGTTGCACGCATAATTAATTTACCTACATCATGCAACATTGCAGAATAAACTATTTTATTTTCCATATTCCCTCAAACTCAATACTTTTCGTTAATTATATCATATTTATAATACCTTGTAAATTTTTTGCCTGGTGTAAAGAAACACTTAGACGTGATTATTTAAGGTAAGTTAATCTCAAATTTTTCATAATTTTATAATAATAAAAGGCTGATAAATTAATTATCAGCCTTTATTTAGAATGAAAATTTTAATTTTTTATAACTTTTTCGCTAGTTCATAGGCTTGTTTAGGATAATCCGTATTATTAACTGAACCTTCTGTCCAAACGCCAGAAGCGACAATCTGCCCGACATCCTGCCAGCCTAAGTAATTTAAAAGCACTTCATAATGGTTTTTAATGGGTTCTGCTTCACTCGCTGAAGTATCTGCGTAAGTTAAAATAAGTGCTGATTTTTTAGAGGTGTGGATTTTTCCGTTAATTGAATAAAATCTATCTATTACAGCTTTTAATTGAGCGGTTATTCCAAAATAATACATTGGAGTAGCGAACACTACCATATCGGAGTCAACTATATTTTCTTTTATAAAATTAAAATCGTCATTGAACACGCAATCGCCGTTCATTCCGCATTTATTGCAAGCTATGCAAGGATGAACATTTTTAAAAGCAGAATCAAATCGAACAACATTATGACCGTTTTCTTTTGCACCTTTTATAAAATTATCGACCAAGGTGTTTAAATTTCCATTAATTCTGGGGCTTCCCGTTATTACTAATATTTTCATTTTATTCTCCTTATTTATTTCTTGTGGTATAAATTTTGAAAGTATTGCACCAAGTGCCATAACACTTGCAGTGATTAAAGAATTTTTTATAAAATTTCTTCTATTCATTTTTATTTCATTTTTTTTTCCCAATAGCGAATTATATTTATATTTAAAGTTTTTGCTAAATTTTCAATTTTTTCTATTTCGTTATCGGTTAATCTTACCCTAAGTGCTTTAATTATATCTTCAACATGGTGTACTTTTGTAACTCCGACAATAGGCAAAGTCCCTTTTGCAATAGCCCAAGCAACGGGAATTTGTGCAACACCGACATTATATTTATCCGCTATTTCTTTTAGTCCCGAATTTAGTGTTTCAAGTTTATCAAGTATCGGGTTATATGTTTTTCCTCTGTCCGAGTTCTCGGGGAACGGATGTTTTGTATCATATTTGCCTGATAATGCCCCTTGCTCTAAAACCATATAAGAAAAGAATGTTATATTATTTTTCTTGCAGTAATCAAGAATCCCGGATGTTTCACTTGAACGATTTAGAATACTAAAGTGATTTTGAATGGCTGATATTTTTAAGCCCTCACTTGCTAATATCTCTTGAGCTTCTTTTATTTCAGCCAAATTATGATTTGATAACCCAATTTTTCCGATTTTACCGCTTTTTGCCAAGGGAATTAATTCTTTTACCCATTTTGGAGCGTCAGTCGGATTATGAATCCAGTAATAATCTATAGAATCAACTCCCAATAACTCTGCACTTTTATTGAACATAGATTCTACCGGATTTCCTTGAAACATTGACGCACATTGGGGAGTGAATTTTGCGCTTATTTCAAACGTATCTCTTTTAACGGTTTTTAAAAAACTTCCTAATACCTTTTCGCTTTTTCCCATACCGTAAACATAGGCACTATCCCATAAATTTAATCCGTTTTTCATTGCCGTATCAAAAATCGGTTTTAAATCTTCGGATGAAAAATTGTTTCCGAATGTTCCGTCATTTCCCCAAGCCCAAGCACCAAGTGCTATTTTATTCATATTCTGTACTCCTTAATTTTCATATTGACACAATGTCAAAATTAATATATCATTGTACTGACATTATGTCAATATAAAATAAAAAGGGAGAAAAAATATGCCTATTATTCAAATAGAAGCAGTTAGACCAACACAAGAACAGAAAGAAAAATTAATTTCGGAGTTTACGAGAATTGCAAGCGAAGTGCTTGGAGTTGATGAAGAATTTTTCTACGTACTTATAAAAGAAAATGATGTTGATAACTGGGGTATAGGAGGAAAAACTTTAACAAAATTTTTGAAAGAGAAAAAGGGATAATAATGAAAAAGAATTTTCTGATAGTTTCAGCTTTAATTTTAGCGGTTAAATCATTAGCTTTTGGTCAAAATATTGAAATATATGATATCCACCAACATTATATTCCCGATTGTTATAAACAAGCTCTTTTAGAACATGGTACAAAAGGCATTGAATCCGATGGTTTGCCGACACCTGATTGGAGTGTTGAAAAACAACTGAAATTTATGGATGAAATGAATATAAAAACCGCTTTTATATCATTAGCAAGTCCTCATCCTTATTGGGGCGATAATAAAGAAACGGTTGAACTGGTTAGAAAAATTAATGATGAAGGAGCAGCTATTGTTTCAAAATACCCTGATAGATTTAAACTTTTTGCAACGCTGCCTTTGACTGATATAGAAAATTCAATAAAAGAAATCAATTATGCTTATGATGAACTTCACGCAATCGGAATAAAACTACCTACAAGTGTTGACGGGGTATATTTGGGTGATGAAAAATTTGACCAGATTTTTGAAGAATTAAATAAAAGAAAAGCTATTGTTGTTTTACATCCTGTTCAAACCCTAAATTTACCCGATAGTGCCATAAAAGAATATCCGCCCGCTATGGCATTATATTTAAACGAAACAACACTTGCAGTTTTGAATTTGATTTATTCTTCAACACTTGAAAAGTATCCTGATATTAAATTTATAATTCCGCATGGCGGTTCGCTTCTACCTTCACTTTCTGATAGGTTAGAGGGGTTTCAAAAACTGGCTCAAGGAAAAAGCAAAAATAAAATAAGTGATGTAAAAATTTATCTGAATAAATTTTATTATGACTTAGCAGGTTTTGCAGTTCCTAACCAATTATACGGATTATTAAATATGACGGATTCTTCTCATCTTTTATACGGAAGCGATTATCCTTATGCATATCCTGAGTTTATCCAAAATCAGAAAATAAAACTTGATAAAACAAAATTATTGAATAGAAATCAGAAAAATAAGATATATAAAGAGAATGTCAATCTGTTATTAAATTAGTGTATTGTAAAACCGCCATCAACAGATATTGCAGCACCGTCAACAAAAGTTGAATAAGGAGAACATAACCACATTACGACGTGAGCAATTTCATAGGGTTCACCCATTCTTCCTTTCGGGATATCTCTTAAAAGTTCTTTTTCAATTTCAGGATTTCTTTTTACCAAATCTTTTGCCAT
>CANPZN010000128.1 GCA_947588785.1 Candidatus Gastranaerophilales bacterium | reverse complement strand
TTCTTCGCTATTTCATCATAAACAGACTTTATCTTCTCATCCGTTTCTATCTTTATTATCTCTTTTGTATCTTTTACGTTCTCATCTATATATTCATAATTCTTCGCTATTTCATCATAAACGGATTTTATCTTCTCATCCGTTTCTATCTTTATTATCTCTTTTGTATCTTTTACGTTCTCATCTATATAAGAATAGACTTTTTTTGCTTCTTCATAAATATCTTCCTTGGAAGCATTAATAAGGAGATTAGTTTCTCTGCCGCCCAAATTATTTTTTAAAAATTTTCCACTGCAAATCTGTCTATACTCAACTATCTTATTTCGCCAATTGGTAAAAGATAAATAATAATAATATTCATCATAAACAGGGTGTTCAAAATGAATAAGCCAGGGTTTAAATCTACCTGAGAGATGAAGTATCACAGATTCAGCAAGTTCTTTTAAATCTATAGATTCATATTGAAAATATTGATAATTCCACACTTTATCCAATGGTGCAATTTCATCTGCTAAAACAAGATTTATAATATCTTGATCCTGCCATAAAATTTCTTTAACACCGGAATTAGCATATTCAAATAAGCGATTTTCCACATTATGACTTCGCCAATATTCAAGATTTATAAACATTACCCCGGCATTATAATATTGTTTAAGATTCAATCTTTCAGCTTCTTTTCTCGATTCCGAATCCAAAACCATTAATGCAGCTTTATTTTCAATACTTAATTTAAAAAGTTCCTTTAATGACTTTCTTATGATCATATCACAATCTAAATATAAGATATTTTTTAAGTTCTTAAAAATACTTGCAAGTTTAAACCTAAAATACGTAGGTAAAGTTACATGATAATCTTTGTAATTTTCATTTTTATTTTTTAACAAAGGACAATTATTAAAATCAGATTCATCAATTTTTTCATAAGAAATATTAAAATCTTTAATATTTTTTAATAATTCTAAATTTAATTTATCTTTTTTAGTTAATCCTCCATCCAGAATATAAAAATTTATATTGTCTTTTACCTCAGCGTTTTTTAAAATAGAAGCAATTGAAACCGCAAGCTGCTGTGCATATTGTGTATCCAAACTATAACAAATATTATATTCCGACATAAATTTTATCCCAATCTACTTTATTGATTGTACAATAATATTAGAAAAAAATATACTTCGTAAATATAATTAAAGTATTTACAAAATATGCCGACATGAATTTTGAATTACAGGTAAATTATGAATACACTTGAGGATAATGATTTAAAACAAATAGGTTTGGAATTAATGTTTCTGACGCCTGATAAATGCAGACGCCCGGAAGGAATTTCTGCCGTTGAATTGTCAAAATCCTTAAATATGCCATTAGACATTGTAAAGAAAAAACTTAAAATTTTACTTGATAAAGAAATTATAAGAGTATACGGAATTAACCCAAAACTTTGGAAATTTGATGAATATAAATTTCAAAAAATGGATGAAGATGACGAAGTTTACAGACTTTTATGCAACTTCGACGATGTAGATTTTGACAGATATTTTTCTTATAATTAAACAGCCCTATACAAGCATGATTTTGTTACCTGTGAATGCTCCACAGGTGGGTAAGTGCCTTAACAAATCCGTTTCCTGCTGCTTGGCAGGTCTACTGCATTGTTATGAGAGTCATCTTTCCCTATTAATCAAGATGTAGGAACAAAATAAATACCTGCATAGAGCTTTTATATTATAACACATTATTTATTCTTTTTCACTATCCGTTGTGCTAATTGTATGACTTTTTTCATAATTTTATCTTCACTGTCCATACTCCCTGTTTCCATATATATATCAGGAGTAATTCCCACGTTATTTATATCCTGACCGGAAGGTAATATATATTTACCTGACGTAATAATTAATGCACTCTTGTTATTTAGTGGAATAACCTGTTGTAAAGAATTTTTTCCAAAAGTATTCTCACCTACTATTATGGCTTGAATATTATCTTTAAGGCTCCCTGCCAATATTTCCGCTGCACTTGCGGTATTTTTATTCACAATTATTATTATCGGTTTTTTCCTAAATTTATTCTCATTCGCCGCCATTATATGAATATTATTTGATTTTCCTTTTAAATTCAAACTGACTATTTCTTCATTATCCAACATATAATTCGCCATTTCCAGTGCATTTGACAATATCCCGCCATAATTATTTCTTAAATCAATAATTAATAAATCGGTATTATTTGTAGCATTTATTATTTTTATAAAATCATTTATTGCACTCTCACCCATAATATTCGCTAATGTAATTATTCCGATATTGCTTTTTGTTATCTCATATTCCATGGTCTTTATTTTTAAAGAGGTTACTTCTAATTTCTTTGTAATAATTTTATTATCACGCTGAATTGTAATTTCAACTTCTTGTCCTTGTGCGGATTCCAAGGGTTGAGCAATCTCTTCTTCAGTTAATTTTGATACTTCCTTACCATTTATACCTATAATAACATCACCCGGCATTATATTATTTTTTTGTGCGGATGTATTATCCAATACATGATTTATAACAGCTTTATCACCTGTTTTATCAAAAATGATTCCGGTTCCTGTAATTTTAGAATCAAGTATCTCTTTTTGCTTTGTATAAGCAAAAGCAGGAAGAAATTTTGTATACTTATCATTCAAACTAACAAGCATAGTATCTATAGCGACATTTGCATCTTCAAATGTTTTAATATGTCTTATATATCTGTAATGCCACCTCTGCCAATTTTGACCGTTCATAGTTTTATCAGCATACTCATTTTTTGCAGTTCTCCATACATTTATATATAATCTCGAAGGTGCAATTACTTGTTTCGCATTAATCTTTTGCCATTTCTTCATAATCTTATTTATATTCTGATTACTATCATCATATATAAAAATTACCGCAACACTAATCACCACAAATAAAATTACAGAATTTATTATGATTTGTTTTACATTTATATCTTTTTTCATATTTTTTTTAGCTTTAAATTTTTTATCTGATATAATATATTATATGAAAAAATTATTTAAAGATTGTTGCTTAATATTTTTTACGGTTGCTGTTATGTTCTTTTTCAGCAATCAACCTTCTTTTTCCGGTACAATTAAATTTGTACAGCTTTCGGATATACATTATTCCACACAACGAGAAGATACAAGCTATAAGTTATTATCAAAAACTAAACCATTGTTGCAAGATGCTATCTCGCAAATAAATTCTGAAAAAAATATAAATTTCGTTATGATTACAGGTGATGGCATTGATAAACCATTAAAAGAATCTTTATTCGCACTTACTGATTTATTAAATACATTAAATTATCCCTGGTATTTCGCCCTTGGAAATCATGATACGACTACTGACGGATATTTAACAAAAACAAAATTTTTAGAAATATTAAAAGAAAAAAATCAAAATTATAAATTCGACTCAACATACTATACGTTTAAACCCAAAGCCGGGTTTAGAGTAATAGTTATGGATGGTGCAAAAAATAAAGGTTTTACCTCTAACGGTATAATTCCTGAAGAAGAATTATGCTGGCTTGATGATATATTAAGTAAATCTAAAAATGATGTTGTACTTATATTTTTACATTTTCCGCTATTAACACCTTATGACTCTCCAAATCATAAAATATTAAATGATAAAGAATTTAAAGCAATAATTGAAAAATATAAAATGCCGATTGCTATTTTTTCCGGACATTATCATATGGCTAAAATAACAAAAAGAGGAAATATTCTACATGTTTCATCACCCACATTGGCAGGTTATCCGAACGCATTTAGAATAGTAAATGTTAATAATAAAAGAAAAGAAGTTATTTTTAAATTTGATTTTAAAGAAACTAATTTAAAAGATTTACAAGCAAAAACAAAAATACTGACTCTGGGCGGTGCAAGGTACTATGGGAAAGATAAAGACAGAAATACAACCATCATAATTGACAAAAAATAAAATTTTCTTTAAATATATAATATGTATAAAAATCTTTTTCTTGTTTTATTAATAATATTTTTGTTCGGTTCTAATTGCTTTGCATATGAAAAAATTAATGCAAAAAATAATGCATATATACACAATAATAAAGGTCTAATTTATCTTCAAGAAAAATATTATTTCGGGGCAATCAAAGAATTTCAAATTGCCATTAATCTAAATCCGAAATCACAAGCCAGTGCAACATACTATACAAACTTAGGTACTACATATGAAAAAATAGGATATCCTAATCTTGCAATGCCTTGTTTTGAAAAAGCATTATCACTAAATCCGCTTAATTTTAGTAACTATTTAACACTTGCAAAAAATTATAAAACACTTGGTTTAGCTGAAAAAAAATTAAAAGATTTTGACAGTAAAAAAGATTTTCCATTAAATTCAGTAATGGTAGGACTTTTATATATTCAGACAGGACAAACATCTATTGGAATAACAGTATTAGATGAATTTATAAATAAAGAAGAAAATATTTTAATAACAACAGGTGTTAAAAATTATGTAAAAGAATTAACCAAAGCGAATTTTCCGTGGGGTGGAGTCGAGCGAAAGCGAGCGAACCCGAGAATATGAGGACGAGCTGAACGACAAACGAAGTGCAGTGAAGCACTCGTCCGAAGAAAGGAAAATTCAAGAGAGCGAATTTTCCGTAGGGTAGAGTCGAGCAAAAGCGAGCGAACCCGAGAATATGAGGACGAGCTGAACGACAAACGAAGTGCAGTGAAGCACTCGTCCGAAGAAAGG
>CANPZN010000127.1 GCA_947588785.1 Candidatus Gastranaerophilales bacterium | reverse complement strand
TTACTCGGGTTCACTTCGTTTCACCCTTTCGCAAATTTCGCTGTCTTGAAATTTGCTGTCTTGGGGCTTGTCATTCGCTCGCTTTCGCTTTTTATTATGTTACAATCTTAAATATTTTGTAAAATGTGAAAATAAAAAAACAATTATTATCCTCCAATATTTTTTTATATTTATAAGGAGGTAAGGTTATGATAAATAATATTAATTTAAGCACTAAGGATTACTCAAATTTAGAAAATAATAAAAATAATCAAAGTGCAAAGTCAAAAGTTATAGGAACAGTTCAAATTGCAGGTGGTGCCGCAGCAGCATATAAAGGTATTGAACATGGGCTTCCAAGAGCATTAGGTATTAGAACTGAATATCACGTAACAACAAAGGAGAATGCAAAGTTAATAGAAAAAGCAAATTATATTTTAGATCCTCAATTCGGCGGAAAAAATGGTATGAGTGATAGATTCGGATCAAATATCTTTAGGCAAAAATTCAAAAAAAATTCTAAAGGATATATTCATATTACGGGGGTTAATTCATCAACAACATCAAAAATGGGCTTTGATAAGCCAACAGGCTTACTGCAAACAATAAACAGAAAGGAACAAGTAGGCAGATATAAAAGCTATGCAAAAGGTGCTAAAAGATTTTGCATTCCCGGTACAGATTCCTATTTTGATAAAAATTTTATTCCAGATTGTGATGATTTTGCTTTAAAAACCACAAAAAAAATAAAGTGTTATAAAAACAGATTCTCTGCTATGGTTGCCGGATTAAAAGAGTTTGGTTTAAAAGGAATAAAAGAAAATAAAAGTCGTGTTGTTCTGGGTATTGCAATTATAGCAGTAGGTATTACCGCTGCAGTATTTTTAATAAAAAAAGGAATAGAAAAATTTAAATCTCAATAAAATTCTAAATAGTTTATTAAAATTATATTTTTTCTTTATATGTTGGGTTTTTAACCCAACTTTTGCTGAGAATATATATCTGACTTTGGAGTTTTATTTGTATATTGAAAAAAACGCAATCTTGGTTAAAAATATGAATAAAACTACAATTTAATATTGGGAAAAATAAATGAAATAATGAATAAAAATAACTTGCAAACAAACAAAAACAGATGTTTTTGGGTTAATATGAAAAATCCTTTATATATTAAATATCATGATGAAGAGTGGGGCAGACCCTGTCATGATGACAGGCTTTTATATGAATTATTAATCTTAGAAACTTTTCAGGCCGGGCTTTCATGGGAATGTATTTTAAATAAAAGAGAAAATTTTCGCCAAGCATACGATAACTTTAATATCGATAAAGTAATTAAATATGATGATGAAAAAATAAAAACTCTACTTGAAAATCAAGGAATTATAAGAAATAAATTAAAAATAAAAGCGAGCATAAAAAACAGCATTATATTTAAGCAGATTCAAAAAGAGTTCGGAAGTTTTAATAAATACATTTGGAATTTTTCAGATAATAAAATTATTTATGAAAGTTGTGATATTAGAACCTCAAGTCCTTTGTCTGATAAAATTTCAAAAGACTTAAAAAAAAGAGGTATGACTTTTATCGGAACGACAATAATATATTCATATATTCAGGCAATAGGAATAATAAATGCACATATTAAAAATTGTTTTTTGTATAATGTCTAAGAAGAACATACGGTTGCGATGAGCAAGCGAAAGGTTGTGTCTTTAGATTAAAAGAGGATAAAATGAAAAATATATTGCTTATAATTTTAGGATTGATTATTATAGTTTCAGGAGCTGTTTTTGCTCTTGGTAATAAAGCAGAAGTAATGGAGGGTTCAACTATGAATAAAAAAGTATTGGTAGCTTATTTTAGTGCAACCGGGACTACAAAACAAGTTGCAAAAAATTTATCAGAGGCAATTAATGCAGATATTTATGAAATACAACCAAAAGTTCCATATACAAATGCTGATTTAAATTGGATGGATAAAAACTCAAGAAGTACAGTTGAAATGCAAGATCATAACTCACGTCCGCAAATTGTTAAAGACAATTTTTCAACAGATAATTATGATACAATATTTTTGGGTTTCCCTATCTGGTGGTATATAGCACCAACTATTGTTAATACATTTTTAGAAGCACACGATTTTACAAATAAAAAAATCATACTATTTGCGACATCCGGAGGAAGCGGTTTCGGAAAAACAGTTGATAACTTAAAAAAGAGCGTTTCAAGTTCAACTGAAATTGTACAAGGAAAATTATTTAATAATAATCCAAGTAAAGAAGAACTTAAGAAATGGACTGAAGAAGTTTTATAAAAACTCCCCTTGCCTAACTATAGTTTGTGCAAGGGGGGATACTTTCAAAATTTTCCGAGAAAGTTTCATCTGATTAAATATCAGATGACAATGTGTCATAGACTTTTGCAACGATTTTCCAAGTCCCGTTGATTTTGTTCAAGTTCAAAATATCAGTGAATTTGTAGCCGTGCCAATTATCTTCAATTACTCTTACAACTGCAATTGTTTTTTCTAAGAATATGACATCAACTCTTGAAATGTAATTATCGTCACAAGCACCAAATTTATCAATAGTATCATAGAATTCTTGAATTGCTCCCGATTGATAAACTTTTTCATTCAATTGCCCAAAGAAGCAGGCTTTTTCATAAAAATACGGTTTAACAATTGAACTATCACCTTTTTTTACAGCTTCACAAAATTTCTTTGCAACAAATTCTACTTGGTTATACTCTTTAATATCTTCTCTCATAATAATCTCCTTTTATTTTATGTTATGTTTAAAATATAAATTTAACAAGTACGGTAATAAAGGTAACTGTAAAAGATGGGTAAAGAAAGTAAAAAAGATTGTTTAAAAAGTGCTGAAAGCTATGATAAAACAGGCTTTAATTACACAATGTCTCAAATTATGGGTAAATACAAATTGACAGTTTTATATGCAATTTATAGACACAAAACAATAAGATTTAATGAATTACAAAGATATTTGAATATTATGTCGCATAAGACATTGAGCAATACCCTGAAAGAACTTGAAAATTGTGATTTAATTTTAAGAAAAGAATATCCTCAAATTCCGCCTAAGGTGGAATATAGCCTATCTGATAAAGGAGAAACATTTATTCCTATACTATATAAAATGTGTGAATGGGGTGAAAAATATTTAAATATATAAATAAGATTTTTTCTGCTTTGCTTCTGATTAAATTTGCAGATTATACTCCTTTTATTTCAGCCTGAATTCAATTAAAAGTGTTGGCTTTTATGCAAAATTTTTATTGGACATCGTAATATAATAGACAAAATTGAATATATAATATAAAATATAATTTATGGTTATACGAATTTTATTAATTTTATTTTCTTTATTTATTTTGATAAATATTGTAATTACGCTTGTAAGTGTTATTTGTGGAGTTAATTTATATAAAAGATACGGAAATAGAATTTTAAAAGGATATGGAATTTTCATTCTTTTAATAGTTATTATTTATATAATTTTAGCATTATTAGGTTTAAATTAGCGAGGGTTTTATGAAAAGAGAAGAAATAGCAACTCCTTTAGTGGTAATTATATTATTGATTTTATTTATTATATTTTGTAATCCTATTGCAATGGTTGGGGTTGGTGAAAGAGGAGTCAAAGTAACTCTTGGTGTTGTTAGTGAACAAAGTTATCCTGAAGGTATTCATTTTGTTACACCTTTTATATCAAAGATTGTTTCTATGGATGTTAAAACTAAGAAAAAGGATATGATGACATCTGTTTATACAAAAGATATTCAACAAGCTAAAATAGCTTATGTTATTAATTATAATTTACAACCTGAGAATGCTTATAAAATGTATAGGCAAGTTGGGTGGGATTACGAAGATAAAATATTAATGCCTGTTGTTGAAGGTACAATTAAAGATGTTATTGGTAAATGGAATGCTCAGGATCTTGTTGCAAATAGAGAAATTGCTACAAGTGAAATTTTAATCAAACTTCAAAAACATTTAATAGATAATTATATAAATGTTTCTGATTTTAAGATTACAGCTATTAATTATTCTGATGTTTTTGAAAAAGCTATAGAAAGTAAAGTTACTGCGGAACAAGAAGCATTAAAGGCAAAGAATAAAACTGTACAAATAGAAGAAGAAGCCAAACAAAAATTAATTTCTGCCGAAGCCGAAGCTAAATCTATGGCTATTAGAGCTAATGCTCTTACTCAAAATAAAGCCTTGGTTGAATATGAAGCAGTTCAAAAATGGGATGGAAAATTACCTCAATATATGCTTGGTAATTCTATACCGTTTATTGATCTTCATTCAGGAAAATAAATTTACGCAATAAGCAGGCAAAGAATAATATCTTGTATTTGTAACGAAGTTTATTTGGAGCAGCTTAACGGTTCTGATCGACAAGTTAGAATTATCAAAACATCGGATTAAAAAAAGCGGGGCTTATGTCCCCGCAGATGAGAATTCTATATGCAGAAAAAACGATTAGAATTTTTTAGATATAATATTTTGTTTATCTTGAGGCGATAGTTGTTTGAATATTTTCTTATTTCCTGTTGGCTGTTGGTTTGCATTTTGGTTACCGGTTAAGAAGTTAGAAAATTTTTCAATGAATGAGATATTACCTTTAGACTTTGATATTTTATTCTTTTGAGAATTTTCAGCAGCTTTTTCTTCATTTTTGGTATTTGGTAAATCATTTTTAACTTCATTATTTATAGGTTTAATGTTGTTTTGATTTTGAGAATTTTCAGCAGCTTTTTCTTCATTTTTGGTATTTGGTAAATCATTTTTAACTTCATTATTTATAGGTTT
>CANPZN010000126.1 GCA_947588785.1 Candidatus Gastranaerophilales bacterium | reverse complement strand
AAATTAAATAAGGGGGGGGGGAAAAAAAAACTACAAAATATATTGCAACAGTGTAGAGTGGGAATATTTAGCAATCAACCAAGCAAGTAATAAATGGCAAAATCAAAAAACTAAATGATTAGGTTAGAATAAGATAATTTGGAGAGAAAAATGACAGCTGCAAGCACAATAGAATTAAAAATAGATGAAAAAGCAATAAGTTATGCCAAAATTTATGCAACTTTACTTACGGAACAATTTCAAAGAAAAAGAGCATTTGCTTCAATAGTCGGCTTATTTGCATTAATTAATTTCTTAGAAAAAACTAATCTCGATATTCAAAAATCCATGACATTATTCAGAAATCCATTAATTAATGAACAATATGAAATTACCGATGTTTACATAAATAATTATCATATAGAAATTAGAATCGTAACGGAAGGCAATGCTTTTTTAATTCCTAAATCTCATTATGAAAATAATATAGCTCCTGATTTTTATGCTGTCATTAAAATGGATAATTCTTTAAAATTTGCAGAACTTTTAGGTTTTGCCCCTTCTCAAGATTTGTCTAAAGAAGCTTTTGATTATTATTATTACAGCTGTTCTTTTAAAAATCTTATTTCTTATGAAGAATTTCTAAACCATATTAAAAAACCTAAAAAATATAATTTTTCCAAAGAAGATCATGAATTATTTAAAAATAATTATTTATCATTAATGGATAATGAAATAGATAAACAAACAAAACAAATAATACTAAAACATTTATTTGAATGCTCGGAATGTCGAACGGAATTTTGCTGTTTTACCGGATTTGAAATGGTAAGTTGCAATATGAACAGATACCCTGAATTATTTGATGATCAAACTTTAAAAGTAATTGGTGCTCAAGTTGTTAATGATGAAAAATACAAAGATAAAGAACAAACCATTTATATCGGTGATGATGAACAAATTGTTGAAGAATTAGATACTCAAGCACAAAATGTTAGTATCGACAACAATTTAAACAATAATATTACCGAGCTTAAAAATGAACAAGAAGAAAATAATAATTCTAATCAAACTGAAAATACGGGGTCTGATATAACACCAAGTATAGATTTAGCAAAAGATGTTCCGGCGGAAGAACCTAAAGAACAATTAATTCCTGAAACAAAACAAGAAGTTTCAATGCCGACAACAACTTTAGAAACTTCTAAGCTGGAAGAAACAGTTTCTGATATTTTAGATGAATTATTTAACACTGATGAAGATACAATTGAAACTCCAAAAGAAGAAAAACTTCCGGATAATAACATAGGAGTGATAAAAGAAGAAAATCAAATTATAGAAGAAAATAAAATTGAACCAATCCCTGATATTATTGACTCTACTGAAGAAATTAAAGATACTCCTGTAATTGAACCAATTCCTGATATTATTGACTCTACTGAAGAAATTAAAGATACTCCTGTAATTGAACCAATTCCTGATATTATTGATTCTACTGAAGAAATTAAAGATACTCCTGTAATTGAACCAATTCCTGATATTATTGATTCTACGGAAGAGATTAAAGATGTTCCCGAAATTGAACCAATCCCCGATATTATTGACTCTACGGAAGAGATTAAAGATATTTCTGAACAAATAATTGAAGAAAATGAACCTGATATTATTAATGAAACAAAAGATATTTCTTTAATCGATAATACAGATGATGATTTAATAGAAATAATACCAAATGATGATAATGAAGAATCTGACATTATAAAAGAAGATGAAAATTCTAATCCTGAAAATATTGAAAAAGTTATAGTAGATTATGATGAAACAGGAGAACCTATATATTCTTATATAACAAATATAGATTCTTCCGAATTTGACGGAATAGAAGACCTTCCGGAAATAGACTCAAGTTCTTCAGAAATACAAAATATTTCAGAAGATTATAATGAAAATAGTGAATCTCAAATTTTAGGTAATAAGGAAATTACTGATTCTAATACTAAAGATAATATTGCTGATATTAATGAACCACAAGTAAATAAAGAAGAAAAACAAACTGAAATTGAAGATACATCTGATGAAACAACAAAAAATAATGAGGAATACAGCGATAATAAAATTACAGCCGATATCGACAATTTAGAAGAAAAAACTCCGGTAAATATTGCTGCAAATATACTTGAATCTGAATACATTAAAGATAATGAACCAAATACAGACAGTATAACTAACGAAGAAGAAAATAGTGAATTTAACAATACTGATACTAATGATCAAGAATCAACAGAAGATCAAGAAGAATCAGAAGAAACTTCTCAAAGTGAAGAAAGTGAGGAGTTTGAAGAATATGATGAAAGTGATAATGATTTTGATGGTGATGGCGAAGATGAATACAAATATGCAAAAAAACCCTCAGCAAAAATGGGCATGCTTATAGGCTTAATTCTGTTGCTTCTTTTAGTCGCGGGTGGTAGTATTTTCTACTTCATATCAAATAAAAATACAAATAAACCAATTATCATATCAAATAATCAACAAAATAATATTGATCAACAAAGTCCGGATGGACAATCTCAAGAAATGAACAATCAACCTGATCAACAAAATCAAGAAGGGCTTGAGATTAGCGATCAATCCGATCAACAAAATCAAGTTCAAAGTGAAGATATGTTTGGAGATGGTATTGAAATCGCTGACAATAATCAAGGAAATAACCAACCGGAAGAACAACCTACACCTCCGCCGGTTCAAGAAAATAACATGCAAATTCCTCCAACGTCAAATAATCAGCAGAATAACACCCCTACAGATGTTTCAAATATAATGACACAGGCATTTACTTCCGGTAACAATGCAGTAATATTAAGAAATGTTAACTGGATGTGTGCTCCTGCGTTATTTACAAATAATACTTTTAAATCATATTTACAAAGGCTTGATTCAACATTAAAAATAAATATAAAAAACAATTTATTAAATGCGACTGAAACTCCGCAAAATAACAGCATTACGGTAAAATTAGCAATTGATAATGACGGTAATTTAATTAAGTCGTTAATATCTGAATCAAGCGGTTCAAACCAAATTGATAACTTTGTGTTACAAAGTATTAATGAAACTTTGCAAACGGAAAAAACCCTTATATTCAACGATGGAGAACAAAAATCAGATAAATATTTCTTACAGGTGGTAATAAAATTCTAATTTGTGTTATTATATTGCATGGGTATGCGAGATTAGAGAATAAAATTTGTGCTTTTAGTTAAGGAACAACAAACTTTAATAGAAAAATTTGTAAGGGCAAACAAAAATTTTCAAGGAAATGAAGATTTGCTTGAAGATTTTTGTAGTGAAGCCTATCAAAAATCTTACATGATATTTAATTCGTCTTCTAATATTCAAAAAATAGAAAGTTATGTAGCTAAAGTAGTTCATACTTCTATTTTAAGCGTATTAAAAGATTCTGGGAGAATAAGAAGAACTAAAGAAGGCTATATACAAACCCAAGAAATTAAAGTCGCTGATTTTTCTACGGCACCTGTTGTTAAACTTCAAGTTTTAGGCCCGGAATTCGTACTTGATTTCCCTGATCCTAAAGATAGTGCCGAAGAAATTTTGATAACAAAAGACTGTTTACAAAAAATTGCAGATGCGGTTTGTATCATTCATAAAGAAGTACCTTCTCAATTATTTCTTGATATATTCTATCTTCGTTACATCAAAAATTTGAAACAGAGTGAAATATCAAACGAATTAAATTTATCTCAAAGTGAAGTAAGTAAACGATTAATGCAACTTTCAAAATTAATTAGTAACTACCTTGAAGGCGGTAAAAGTTAGGTAATTTATGATTTGCCGTAAATGTGGAGCTGAATTACCCGATAATGCCATAAGGTGTTCTAATTGTGGGATAAAAGTTAATATGGTTTGTCCGGAGTGCAAATCATTGACTCCTTTTGGTATTAAAAAATGTATTAATTGCGGGTTTGAGCTTATTAAAGTTTGCAGTAATTGTGGTGCTTCTAACATTTATTCAGCTTCTGAATGCAGAAAATGTCATTCTAAATTTAACATTTTTGACAATTCTTTTGATTCTGAAATGGTTAAACCTATCAGTTGTGCTCAAGTTAATGCTTACAATGAAAATATTAATTTATTTGCATTAGAGAAACATAAACCAAAATCAGATAAATCTGAAAATAGAAAAAAAGAACTAATATTAAAAGAATTTGAAGAATTTTCTTCTTCAAGTAAAGAATATACGAAAAAATTCCACAATAATGTAAACAGTGATGATAAATCGGCAGTAATGGGAGGATTAGACTCTGACAGAAATATTATCCAAGCTGATAATAATATTATAAATCAACCTTTAAATAATGAAACAAAAGATAGTCTTGAAACTTTATTCCCAAATGATATTAATGATACTACTACACTTAATTCGATTGAACTTGACATAAATGAAAACTTATCTCAAGATGTAAATTCGATTAATCAAGAACTTAATACAAATGAAAATTTATCTCAAGATGTAAATACAGTTAATCAAGAACTTAATACAAATGAAAATTTATCTCAAGATGTAAATACAGTTAATCAAGAACTTGATCCGGAAATAAAGAATATCAGCAATATTGATACCGGTATAAAATTTAGGAATGATATTTATCATGATATTGAAATCGATCATTATTCTTTAGATCCTAAACCGGAAGAATATAATATTGATATAAAAGAAGATTCTAAAGATATCATTACAGATAATAGTGAAATTACTGAAAATATTGATTTAAAAGAAGATTCTAAAGATATCATTACAGATAATAGTGAAATTACTGAAAATATTGATTTAAAAGAAGATTCTAAA
>CANPZN010000125.1 GCA_947588785.1 Candidatus Gastranaerophilales bacterium | reverse complement strand
CCTCACATTTTCGGGTTCGGTGCAGCGGCACTTTAAAAGTTTTGTTTAACTTATTTATATTTGTCTCTAAACTCCTTTCGTGCAAGTGTCCGCCTTTGGCTGTAACTTTAAACCGGCTATGCCGGCACCCTACGGAAAATTCGCTGTCTTGAAATTTGCTGTCTTGGGGCTTGTCATTCGCTCGCTACCGCTCTAGCTCATTTCAGCCCCTTTGTTACTCGGGTTCACTTCGTTTCACCCTTTCGCAAATTTCGCTCTCTTGAATTTTTGTTAATCCAACTTTAAACCCAGGTCTGTAGCACTCATTTCGGATTTCAAGAACAAGACTCTGTCCATATGGAATTTTGTTAATTTTCTTTTGTACAAAATTTTCTCATACAAATTAAGATTATACTATAAAATAATACGCCAATTAAAAATATATTCAGTATATACCATTAATTTAAAACAGGCATACTATTTTCAGTATAACATATGTATTTACTTTGTATCATTATATAACTAGATTTATAAACAAAATAAAACAAAAGAGCCGATAAACAGCACATTTAAAAAATTAACCAGAAAAATTAAGCTCTTTCTTTTGCTGTAATAGCTAATTTATGACGACCTTTAGCTCTTCTTCTGTTAAGAACTTCACGTCCACCTGCTGTTGCCATACGAGCTCTAAAACCGCTAACATTTTGTCTTTTTCTTTTTGTTCCTTCGAGCGTACGTCTCATTTTTATTTCTCCTTGAATAAGTTATTTTTCGTTATATCATAATATATAAGACATAAAATAAAGTCAATCACGAAAATATAAAAGGTTAAATATTATGAACGAAATAGGTTTCATCGGCGGTGGGAAAATGGCATCCGCAATAATAAAAGGAATTATTAATTCCAAATGGTGTGACAATAAAAATATATATGTATCTGATAAGAATAATCAAACACTTGAATCTTTAAAAGAAAATTATAATGTAAATATATTTAACAGTAACAGTGAAATTGTAAAAAGATCAAAAATAATATTATTTGCAGTAAAACCATTTGTATTAAGAGATGTTTTAAATGAAATAAAAGATTATGTAACAAGCAATCATATTATTTTATCCATAGCAGCCGGAATCTCCATAAATTCAATAGAAGATATTATTGGTAATGTTCCTGTAATTAGAATTATGCCGAACACTCCGGCATTAGTAAATGAAGGTATGAGTGCTATATGTAAAGGTCAATATGCAAATGAAGAGCATGTAAAATTAGCTTTTGAAATTTTTAAAAGCATTGGTAAAGTTATAGAATCTAATGAAAAATATATAGATATTATTACGGCAATATCCGGTTCAGGGCCTGCGTTCTATTATTATATAATCAACGAAATAGCAAAAGCAGGTGAAAAATTAGGTTTAGATTATAAAACAAGCCTAAAATTATCTGCCCAAACAGCATATGGATCAGCCAAAATGATAATGGAATCAAACATAGATCCTGAACAATTAATAGTTAATGTAACAACTCCGGGTGGATGTACTGCCGTTGGAAATGATATTTTAAAAAATAATAACATTTCTGATATTCTATATGAAACAATAGAAAAAACGACAAAAAAAGCATTTGAATTAGGAAAGAAATAACTATGGGAAAACGAGCATTAATTAGTGTTTATAATAAAGATAAGCTTATCGAATTTGCATTAGAATTAACAAATAAATATAATTACGAAATTGTCGCCACAGGTTCAACATTTGATCTGTTAAAAGAAAATAATATTCAGGCTAAAGAAATTACGGAAATAACAGGGCGAAGACAATTAATCAACGGAAAAGTTAAAACTTTATATCCTGATGTTTTTGCAGGTATACTTGCAGATATTGATAATGATAAAGAAAAATCAGATATAGAAAAAGAGAATATAAAGCTCTATGACATGGTTGTAGTTAATTTTTATCCTTTTGAAGAAGCGGTAAACAAATGTGCGGATGAAACAGAACTAATAAATACAATAGATATTGGCGGGCCAAGTATGCTTCGTGCCGCTGCAAAAAACAACAAAAGGGTATTAGCTGTATCTTCCCCCGGACAATACAAAGAAGTATTAACTGACTTAAAAGAACATAATGGGGAAACTTCACTAAAATTAAGAAGAGAATTTGCTCTTAAAGTATTTGAAAAAACTATTGATTTTGATTCAAAAGTATTAAATGAACTTTCAAACAGATTTGAAGAAGACACAAATAATTATTTTTCTTTAAATATGAAGAAGACAAAGAATTTAAGATATGGAGAAAATCCACATCAAAATGCAAGTATTTATTATACAAAAAATACAATAGATTATGAAATTTTAAATGGAAAAGAATTATCATATAACAATATATTAGATTGTGCAGCTTGTACCAACATTTTAAGTGAATTTTATGATGTTTCAGCCTGTGTAATTATTAAACATAACACCCCCTGCGGAGCTGCACTTGGTAAAGATATAGAAGAAGCCTGGTCAAAAGCACTAGATTGTGATCCGTTAAGTGCTTTCGGAGGAATTGTTGGTTTCACTCAAGTTGTTAATGAAAACTTAGCAAAACAACTAACAGCAATGTTTTTAGAAGTAATTATAGCCCCGGATTATACCCCAAAAGCTATTGAACAATTGAAGAGTAAGAAAAATTTACGTATTATAAAATTAAATACATCATTAGAAGAATATAAAAATTATTTATCTGAAGAAATACGAATTACTCCTTTTGGAACACTTGTTCAAACATCCGATAAAGGCGAACTTGATAAAGATAAGTTTAAAGTTGTAACAAAAACAAAACCGACAACAGAAATGATAGAAGATATGATTTTTGCTTGGAAAATCGCAAAACATGCGAAATCAAATGCAATAGTAATTGCAAAAGATTTTAAAGCAATAGGTATAGGTCAAGGGCAAACAAGCAGAATAGATGCATTTGAAATAGCTTTAAATAAAGCATGTGATGGATCAAAAGATGCAGTAGCTGCATCTGATGGTTTCTTTCCGGCTATTGATAATATACATGCTGCTGCCCAGGGAAGAATTGCTGCAATAATCCAACCAGGCGGAAGTATCAAGGATGAAGAAGTCATTAAAACTGCTGATAAATACAATATTGCTATGATAACAACAGGAATAAGACATTTCAGACATTAATAATGAGAAATAATATAAATAAAAAAGTAATAAAAATACTTTCATTAGGGCATTTTATAACAGATGCTTATTCAGGTTTTTTAAATCCGATTATGCCTTTTATTGCAGCAAAGATTGGAATAACAATGGCATTAGCAACAATATTAATATCTATTTCCAATTTGACATCATCTTTATCTCAACCTTTTTTCGGGTATATCGCTGATAAATGGCAAAAAAGATTTTTTATCTTTTGGGGAATGATTATGGCATCTTGTTTTTTGTCTTGTTTAGGTTTGGCGAGCAATATTTATATACTTGTTATATGTTTATTGTTAGGACATATGGGAGTTGCATTTTTTCATCCCCAGGCAACAAGTATAGTTTCAAACTATTCAAAATCAACAATTAATAGTAAAGATATAAGCATTTTTATTGCAATGGGTACATTCGGTTTTGCAATAGGGCCTGCTATTTCATCAGGAATAGCTCAATTTTTTGGATTAACCAAGCTCCCGTTTGTATGTTTAATAGGAATAATTTTTGCATTTATAATTTTAAAACAAATTCCTAAAATAACAAATAAATCAACAGAAACAACGAATATTTCATTAATAAAAGCAATAATAAAAATTTTTAGAAATAAACCTGTAGCAATATTGGTAGGAGCATCTATTGTAAAATCTTTTGTAGTATCATCATTTCCAATTATTCTTCCATTCTATTGGAAATCTATAGGGTATAATGTTTCACATATTGGACTAATTTTATTTGCATTTATGGTTGCAGGGGCATTTGGAGTAATTTCAAGTCCAATATTTGAAAAACATATAGGGATAAAAAATATATTTTATGTTTCATTAATAACTGTAACACCTTTAGGTTTTATTTTTTATTTTTGTAAAGGCACAGGTCTTATAGGATTAAGTGCCTTTATATTAATAGGATATGTAAGTTTTTTAGCTGTCCCCGTAAACATGTCACTTGCACAAAAATTAATGCCTGAATTTAAAAGTATGATTTCCGGATTCATAGGCGGATTTAGCTGGGGAATAATTGGATTATTACTTCCGATAATAAGTATAACTGCGGAAAAATATGGAATACTAAATATTTTATTAATTATGACTTTTATTCCTTTTTTATTTTCTTATTTTATAAAAAATTTACCTGAAGAAAAAACTTTATAAAAAGAAGCCGGATAATAGATCCGACTTCTTTTAACATTTTATTATTTATTGATTTATTCTGCCAGTTCCGGGTTATCTTCACCGACCGGAATATCACCATTTTTGTCATTATCATTACAATCCGGTATTATTTCACCTCCGGATGGTTCTGTAGCAGGTGCGTCAGTACTACCCGATCCGCCACCATCTGCCGGGGCTTCTGTAGTTTCGCCTCCGGATGGTTCTGTAGCAGGTGCGTCAGCACTTCCTGATCCGCCACCACTTTCGGCTGGGGCTTCTGTAGCTCCACCTCCGGATGGTTCAGCAGCAGGTGCGTCAGCACTTCCTGATCCGCCGCCACTTTCAGCTGGGGCTTCTGTAGCTCCACCTCCGGATGGTTCAGCAGCAGGTGCGTCAGCACTTCCTGATCCGCCGCCACTTTCAGCTGGGGCTTCTGTAGCTCCACCTCCGGATGGTTCAGCAGCAGGTGCGTCAGCACTTCCTGATCCGCCGCCACTTTCAGCTGGGGCTTCTGTAGCTCCACCTCCGGATGGTTCAGCAGCAGGTGCGTCAGCACTTCCTGATCCGCCGCCACTTTC
>CANPZN010000124.1 GCA_947588785.1 Candidatus Gastranaerophilales bacterium | reverse complement strand
TCGCAATACAGCCTGTCGACGCACATACAAGAATCCTTCTTCCTTGCTTCTTTATTAATTCTTGAGCTTTAGCCTGCTCTTGTTTTATGTCTACCGTTAATTTTACTTTTTCCATATTACACGTTCTCTTTCAATATTGTGTCAATAACAATTTCAACGGCATCCGGTGTCATCTTCGGATATATTTTACCGTTTATTACCATTGCCGGAGCTAAACTGCAAGCACCTAAACAACTTACTGTCTCTAAGGAAAACATTCCGTTTTCAGTTGTCATTTTCCCATTTTTTAGTTGAATTTTCTTTTTTACTGCTTCTAATACCGGCATAGAACCTCTAACGTGGCAGGCTGTCCCGTCACACACCTTTATTTCGTATTTCCCTTTCGGTTCTAATGAAAATTGTGCATAAAATGTTGCTACACCAAATACCGTTGCAGGTGATAGTCCTTCAACATGTGAACCTATGTATATCATTGCTTCTTCAGGAAGATATTTATATATTTCCTGAACTTTTTGAAGCATTGCAATTAAATATGACTTTTCGCCATCATAATTTTGGATTATTTTATCCAATTTTTCTGTATCAATTGCGGGTTTGGTTGCATTCATTAATTTCTCCTGTTCATTTATCTTACTAACCCTTAGTTTATTATATCATGCTAAAAATTTTATTTTTAATCTTATTATGTTTTTTTTTATTCTTTTATCTATATCTTATTTATTTTTATTGTTATAAAATATATTTAAAGAAGGAGAATTTTTATAATGAAAAATTTATTTTGGGTTTTGGTTTTGGTATTTCTTTTTAATGATATGTCTTATTCTCAAACTGTCTATGATGATAATTATAAAGAAAATCCTAATTACCTTGAAGGTAATAAATATCTTGCTAATTCTCAGTACTCAAGTGCTATTAATGAGTATAAAAAAGCTTTACGGGTTAATCCTAATGATTCTTCTTCTTTAATAGGTCTTTCTAATGCCTATAATATGAGAGCTGCTTATTATAACAATACTGCAAAAAATATAGATAAAGCTATTTCCGATCTAAAATCCGCTTTATTCTTTTTAAAATACTTTGCTCCTGAATCTTCTTCACCTTCAAATCAGACTCTCGCTTCTATTCAAAAAAATCTTTCTATTCTTGAAAGCACAAGAAAACAAAAAATTTCAAATTCAGATAGGTTTAATCTCGCAAAAGAATACAGAACTCAAGGTGAATTCGCTGCCGCTGGTTATGATTATTTCCAAATTATTAATGATTCCAATTATTCCGCCGCCGCAAATTCTTCTTTGGGTGATATCTACAAAATTTTTAATTATCCTCAAAAGTCTATTTCTTTCTATAATAGTGCTTTATCTCTTCAGCCTCAGGACTCAGAAATGCACCTAAAATTGGCAAGAACGTATGAATTGGTTAATGATTATACCTCTTCTCTGAATGAATATAGTTTAGCATTACAAAATTCTTCCGAAAAAGATGAAATACTTAGTTCTCTTGAAAAAATTTGGCAAAAAAAAGTCGATGAATTTCCTAAAGATGCCGAAGCCCATGCTAATTTAGGCGTTGTATTCCAAAAACAAAAACGTTACAATGAAGCTTTAACTGAATATCAAAAAGCTGAAATTTTAAATCCTTCTAATATTAATACTAAAATCAATATTGCTACACTTTATCAGGAATTAAATAATTACAATGAAGCTGTTTCTGTATATGATAATATATTAAAATTACAGCCATATAATACTAAAGTTTTAGTCTATAAAGCTCAATGTCTGAAAGCACTTAAACGAGAAGATCAAGCTATTGATTTATATAAGGCTGCATTAAGTATTGAACCTAATAATGCTCAAATAAAGGCTCAACTGTTTGATTTATTAAAAAATAAAATGCCTGCTGCTGATTTAATTGCTTACCTTAACAAAAATTCTCCCATGGATGCTAATACTCTCTACAATTTCGCTTATGAACTGCATAAATCAGGTAAAATTGATGATGCTATTGTTTATTATCTTGAAACTATTAAACTTGATAATAATAAAATTGATGCTTATGTAAATTTATCTCAGGCATATCGTCAAAAAAATGATATTAATGAAGCAAATAATATAATTAATAAGGCAAAAGAAATAGCTCCAAATAATGAGCTTGTTAAAAATCAATTAGCAGCTATTTCAAATGATTATAAAGCAAGTACTTATAATTTAGCTTCTAATCTCTTTCAAAGCGGAGAATATGACAAAGCTATTAACGAATATTTAAAAATAGATCCTCCTACCGTTGATTCTTTAATTGGTATTGCTGCTGCTTATCAGTATTTAGCTGATAATAATAATGCTATCGATTATTATAAAAAAGCTTTGGAGCTTGATAATAAAAATCCGGATATTCCTTATTATATTGCTTCTTTGTATGTAAATATAAATGATATAGATAATGCAAAAAAATATGCTGATATTGCTCTCTCTTTGAATAATTCTAATTCTCAGGCAAAAGAAATTTTAAAATATGTTGCTGAAAAAGAAACTGAAAAAGAGTTAGCTAATGCTATTGAGCTTTATAATTCTCAACAATATAATGATGCTGTTAACTTATTAAATAATTTGGTAAAAAATGATCAATCAAATTATTCTGTTTATTATTACAGAGCTCTTTCTTATGATGCTTTAAATAATTATGAAAAAGCAGTAGAAGATTATAAAAATGTTATTAAACATGCTCCGGATTTAGCAATTGCATATTATTCCTTGGCTGTAGATTATGATAATCTTAATAATTATAAATTGGCTAAACAAAATTATAAAAAATATGTCGATTTAAATTTAGAAGATAATGATTATAGAAAATATGCTCTTCAAAGGATTGATGAAATTAAATGATTTATGCCAAAAATTTTGATTCTAAAATTTTAATATCTTCTGTTAAGATTAATAGTATTGTTTCTCTGGCACCTATGGCCGGAATAACTGATTTAGTTCTTAGAAATTTAATAAGAGAATATTCAAAAACAGCTCTCCTTACTACAGAGATGATTAGTTCCGAAGCATTAGTACAAAAACCGGATGCTAATATTTCATCTTCAAATAATATAGAAGCCCCTATAGCTTTTCAATTGGAAGGTCATAAACCTGAATTGATGGCTAAGGCCGCTAAAATACTTGAAAAAAAAGCTACATTTATTGATATTAATATGGGCTGTCCCATTAATAAGATAGTAAAAGGTCAAGACGGATGTTCTTTGATGAAAAACCCTGACCTCGCAAAAGAAATTGTGACTGCTGTTAAAGAATCCGTAAATATCCCGGTTACGTGTAAATTCCGTTTAGGCTGGAGTCAGGATTCTAAAAATTTTATTCGGTTTGCACAAGTGTTACAACAAGCAGGTGTAAGTGCCGTTACGATTCATGCCAGAACAAGAACTCAAATGTATTCTGGTATTGCAGATTGGAAAGAATTATCTAAATTAAAAGGAGAAATAGATATACCTTATTTCGCTAACGGTGATATTGTTAGTCCTCAAACTGCATTGGAATGTTTGATTCACTCTAAAGCTGACGGTGTCTCTGTCGGTAGAGCCGCTATGGGTGATTTATCTCTTATCTATCGTATTGAAAAATATTTGAATGATGGTGTCTTAATTCCTGAACCTAATATCGAAGAAAAAATTTCTATGTTAATTAAACATCTGGATTCAGAAATTCAATTTAGGGGTGAACAAGTTGCTATTAAATTTTTTAGAAAATTTTATCCTTGTTATATTAAAAATTTAAAGGGTTGTAGTGAATATAGACATAAATTAGTTACTGAAATAAATTATAAAAATATAATTTCATTATTGAAAGAATTATTAAATAATGCTTCAATCTAAAAAGAAATATTACGTTTATATAATATTAACCGTAAATAATACTTTATATTGCGGTTATACTGATAATGTAAAAAAAAGATATAGTTTGCATTTATCTGGTAAAGGTGCAAAATATACAAGAGCAAATAAACCTTTAAAACTTGTTTATACTGCTGAATTTGATGATAAAACTTCCGCACAGCATGAAGAAAGAAGAATAAAAAAACTTTCAAGACGACAAAAAGAAGTTTTGATTAATAATTATACTTGAAGATGTTTTTTTATAGATAATAAACTCCCACCGGCACTGAAAAATATAGCCATGACAAATATTGTGAAAACTACAATATTCATTGCATAATCTATTTGCACAACATTTAAAAAATTGTGAAGTTTAACTAATGCATTTTGAACAGTGTTTAATGGTATTAAAGAAAATACTGCTCCTAAAAAGCCATATATTGCTCCTTGAAGAATTAACGGCATTTTTATATACCAATTACTTACTCCCATTAATCGCATTATTTCAATTTCATCTTTCCTGGATTGAATTACAAGTTGTATTGTACAATTTATTATTATTATTGTTAACATTGCTACCGCAATTAATACAAAAATAGTGACCGTATTGAAAACTGTTGTAATTGTTTGTAATTTTTTTGCAACATCTTGTGCGTATGACATACTCTCAATTCCGGATAATTTTTTTATATTTTCACAAACAGCCATAATATTTGTCGGATCATCAACTGTTACATGTAAGGTGTCAGGTAATGGATTTTCCATGCCTGATACATCTATATCTCGGTTCATGTCTTCCCACGCCTGTTCCTTTGTTATTATACTTGTTTTTTTAACATGTTCTATTTCTCTGATTCTTGAAGAAATGTAGAGAGGATCTGCATTTTGTTTTATATAAACAGATACTTCAAATGCATCACCTAGTGTATTAACAAATGAACTTAAAGAAAAACTTGTTCTGAAAAGTGAGCCAAATATGGTTAATATTGCAGCTATTGCAGCTATGATAGCAATATTAATTAAGCCTGTTCTTTTTATTCCGTATATTGTTTCCATTCCTATTCTATACATTATTCTAATTGAAGATAAATGTCTTTGCGGTATATGTTTTTTTACTGTATCTTTTATTATTCGTTTACTCATAAGTTCCTGCCTGCACATCCCTAATAATTTGACCTTGTTCCATTGTTATTACTCTTTTTCTG
>CANPZN010000123.1 GCA_947588785.1 Candidatus Gastranaerophilales bacterium | reverse complement strand
CAGGCTCATTGATTTCGCTCAAGTTCTTTATCCTCGAAATTTTATCGGATAAACTAATTTTCATTCTTATTAAAAAGTTTTAATTTAAAAAATAATCCTATTAAAATTAATGAAAATGTAATTGATATAATTTTAGATAAATTATAATTTAAACCAAACCCGATATTAGAATTTATAATAAAAAATAAAGTTATAAATATATAAAATAGACCAGGTAATAGAGTCATCCAATAATTTTTTTTATTTTTATATAAATAAACAGTAGCACATAAAAAAGTAGGTATGGCAATTAATTGATTTACGAAATTAAAATATCTCCAAATTATTGAAAAACTATTAGCATTTGCTTTTGCCCAAATAATAATTGCAATTATTATTAAAGCAATCGGACATATAATTAATAATCTGTTTTTTATTTGAGTTTGATTTATATTAAGAGCTTCTGCAATAATCATTCTTAATCCTCTTAATGCAGTATCCCCCGAAGTAATAGGTAATATAACAACAGCAGTAGTAACAATAAAAGTCATAATAGGAAATACAAAGACATCAGCTATAGTATTTATTACATAAACATTTCCAATCATATCCTGAGGAAGAATATTCATTGAATAAACATGCATAGCAGCCGCAGCCCAAATCATAGCGATAATAGACTCTACTGCCATCATTCCATAAAAGACCTGTCTGCCTTCTTTTTGAGAAGACAATGTTCTTGAAATTATTGTAGTTTGTGTTGAATGGAATCCGGATAATAAACCGCAACTAACAGTCATAAAGAATACAGGTAAAATTGCCATTTTTAAAGGATGTTTATTTAAATTAGAAAAATCAATATTTTCAAGATTTACACCTTTAGTACAAAAGCCAACCACTATTAATCCCGTACCTATTAACAATAACATTCCCAATAACGGATAGAATTTACCAATTATTTTATCTATAGGGAATAAAGTTGCAATAATATAATATAAAGCAATACAGAAATAAATAATTATAATTACCGGGTTATGAAGAGAAAAATCTGATTGAGCAAAAAATCTTTGAGCCATCAAATCACCTGAAGTATACACAAAGACAGATGTTAACAATATTAACATTATCGAAATAACTATAAGAAATATTTTATAGAAATTTTTACCCAAATATTTTTTTATAAGTTCAGTTACTTGAGCACCATTATTTTTAACAGACAACATTCCGCTAAAATAATCATGAACACACCCCATAAATATACAGCCCAAAGGAATAATTATAAAAGCAACAGGCCCAAATAATATACCTTGAATAGCTCCTAAAATAGGCCCTAAACCAGCTATATTTAAAAGATTTACAAGCATATTAATATTTTTAGGCAACGGCACAAAATCAATACCATCCATATTATCTATTGCAGGCGTATTTTCATCAGAAATACAAAATTGACTTTCTGTATATCTCGAATAAAAAATATAACCAATTATAAGTATTAAGATACCAACTAAAAATGTAATCATATTAAAAGTATAGCACAAAATTAAACAAAACATTATTTAATCTAGTGTCGCAACATTACGCTTGCTCCTCGCAACCGTAAAGTTGCTCACCTTTTCAATACGCCACTCGCAAATTTTTACTCACACTTTCGGTTTATCGTAAAAATTTACTCGGACACCATAAATATCACTTTTATAGTATTAAACAGAACAAAATTTAATACGGAGAAGGGGGGATTCGAACCCCCGGCAGAGTTGCCCCTGCACAAACGTTCCAGGTTTGCACCTTAAACCACTCGGACACCTCTCCATAATATTCAATAAGTTTAATCTTAACTTGATTATTTTATAATCTCTGGTACAGTAGATAAATTTTTTTACAATATTTAATCTTTCAAAACATTTGCGTAAAAATTTCGCTCTGATACCATAAGTTATTATAATTTGTATTAAAAAATTTATCAATATGGAAATTACATGTTTTAAAAATATCCGAAAAAATTAATGTAAATCAAATAGCAAAAAAATTTTTTATTAGTTTTATATAAATGTCAAAAGAAAGAGAGGAAATCAAAAAATATGGAAATTCAAGGTATTTCAGCAGTTATTACTTCAAAAAATAACAATATTAAAAACAAAAAATTTCAACTTAATCAACATGTTAATTCTCCTGAATTAAAAAATGACACAGTTAGTTTTTCAGGAATTAAACCAAAATCATCATTAACAAAAAATACATTAGCTCGTGCAGCTGCTATTATGTTAGGTTTAAGTACTGCATTTACAATGGGTAATACTGCAGGAAAAAATGCAAACATTGCTCACGCTGAAGAAATAAATATTGAAACACAAAATACAGCAAAAAATCAAACGAACTGCCCTGATGTAGAAAACATTAATACTACTGAAGCAGAAACAGTTCCAAGTCTAAAAGCTGAAAATCAATCAAACTGCCCTGATGTAGAAATCATTGATACCACTGACGCAGAAGCAGTTCCAAGTCTTATAACTGAAACAGATTCTGCTAAAGAAACAGAAAAATCTGCTGAAGAATTAGATAAAGAATATCATGAAAATAACAAATTCGACATAGATGAAACGGAAACAGATTCAACTGAAGAAACAGAAAAATCTGCCGAAGAATTAGATAAAGAATATCACGAAAGTCATCACGAATTCGACATTTTACAATACATGGAAGATGATGCCTATTTCCATGTTGATTACCCAAGTTTATTAACAGATAGAGAAAAAGAAATAATTGAACAACATAATAAAGAAGTTAGTGAAAATCATGATTACAATTTATATCTTAGAAAACAAGATGATCTTGAAATGGAAAAAGCAGAACTAGATAACATTAACAGCATTATTACAACATATGATGAAGAAATAGAAGCCAATAAAAAATTTATTCGTCAGGAGATAAATCCTTCTTTAAAAGAAGAAAATTTAAACATAAAGAAAGATAATAAAAAACTAAACAATATAAATGAAAAAATTTCTACTTTAAAAGAAAAAAAAGAAGATATTAAAAATAAAATAGATAATTATAGAACTCAAAAAGAAAATATTAAGGAAAAATTAAATAATCCTGAACTAAGTAAATCAAAACAAATAAAATTAAAAGAACAAAAAGATTTAAAACAAGAACAAATTAAAAATACAAAACTAAAGAAAGAAAATATTCAAGAAAAACTAAATTCTCAAAGAGAAAAAAGACAAGAAGTTAAATCAGATATAAAAGAAACACAAAAAGTTATAGATATGCTTCAATCAACGAAAGAAGAAGTACAAAAAGAAACTCAACAATATAAAGCTGATAAAGTTGAGCTTGAATCACAAAGAGAAGAAAAAAGTAAAACTATTGCAGAACTAACTGATTTCGTTGAAAATTTTACAGAAGCACCTACAATATGTGTAGATAATAGTATTTGTGATTAAATTTTAAATTTAATTTAAATAAGAAAGGGAAAAATTAATTAGTTTTTCCCTTTTTTATTTAATCCTTAGTAATCTTGAAACAAAAAGTCAATTTTGAACAAAATAAAACTTTTGTTCAATTTGTATTACAAATTTTCCTTATATTAAAAAAACATTTTCTAATTCATGATTTTTTTCTTATATCAGAGAACATTTTTTCCAACTGTTTTATTATTATAAAATAATATTTTAACTCAGAATCATTTGCTCTATTCAACGTTTTTAAAATTCCTGTCATAACATTATTATTTTTTTTATCTTCAGTTTCAAAGTCAAAATCCTTCATTTCAACATCTAAAACATCCATAATTTTGACAAAATTTTCAAACATCGGATAATGTACACCAGTTTCTATCTTAGAAATTTGCTTTTCAGTCAAACCAATTCTTTCGGCTAAATCATTTTGAGTCATACCTCTGCGAACTCTAAATTTCTTAATTTGTTCCCCAATTTTTAATTTTGTATTTTTCATTATTTTCCCATATTGTCGATATACTACTATAATATTGCTTTATAGGCATAATTAAAACTTATTTTAACGCTTATTTATATAAGTTACTATTCCCCTTTTAATTACTACACTGAATTTCAAACTATATTCGTTTTATTTTATGTTAAATTTATTATGTTGTATAATTATTTTATGAAAAAATTTCCTATATTTTTAATAGTTTCAGCATTTATAACAATTTCCGCTATTGTTCAAAATGAAAAATTCTCATATTATAAAATATTTAAAATTCAAACACCTACGGAAATATGGTTAGACTATAATAAAAATTTTATTTTTGATGAAAAACAACCTTTTATTTTAAATAATATATATTCAATTTCATACTATAACACACTCCAAAATAATTTTATAGATGATAATGAACTATTTCTTTTATCATATTTTGAAAAAGAAATTTCTGAGAATGCTTTAAAAAATAAATTTGTAAAAATTAAAAATAATGACCTGATTATTCAAGGAAAAAGTTATAAAAATATTTTACTTTCTTCAGGATTATTTTTTGAAAAATTCGATAAAAATAAAATTCAAGAAATAATAAAAAAATATAATTATAAAGATTATTATATTTATAATTCAAGAAGTAATGTTTACCATGAATTAACTTGTAAAACAGGTAAATTAAGTAAAAATTACAGAATAATAAAAAAATCAAATATTGGGGAAAATGCTAAAGCTTGCGGTTATTGCATTGCAAAAAAGAGATCATTACAATCTTCGATTCCCTACATTTCTAGAGATAAAGAAAACAAAAATAATATTAACTTTTATAATAATGATCTATTAAAAATATATGCTATTAATTTAAATTCTATATATAAACCATCAAAAAAATGCAATACAAAAGCATGCTTAGCATTAAAACAAGAAATTGATAACGCAAAAAATAACATTGATTTTGCTATTTATGGTTTAAATTCACAGCCGGAAATAGTTTTGGCTCTTATTAATGCAAAAAATAGAGGTGTCCAAATACGATGGGTTTGTGATTATGAAAAAAAAGAAATAAAATATTATCCCGATGTTGAATTATTAAAAAAACATTTACCGAAATTTAAAACAAATAAAGAAAATAAATCAGGCATTATGCATAATAAATTCTTCATATTCGATAATGAAAAAGTATGGACAGGTTCTGCAAATATCACC
>CANPZN010000122.1 GCA_947588785.1 Candidatus Gastranaerophilales bacterium | reverse complement strand
TTGTCATAAGCATATACATATCCATATTTCTGAATGCTTCATCGTATGAATTAAGTTGAGTTAAATATCCGCCTAATTGTGCTGCTATAGGGCTTGCCATTATTGCAGGATTATATCCTCTTGAGTGTCTTCCTCCTCCGTTAAACAGGAAGTCACCATTTTCGGGATCATAACTTACCGCATAGTTATATATCGGCCCGTATACGTTTTTTACGTCCGTAGTTACATGAGATTTTAATTCATCACTATCGGTAAAATTAATGGTCAAACTTGATTTAGATGAGGATGAAAACAAGTTAAATTTATTGACATTAATTTCACCTTCAGTATATTTGGAAGACGTTGAAGTAAGTTTATCCATACTTTCATTTCCCAAATCAACATCAACAGCTAAATTAACATCTCCATTTAAAGTGAATTTTTCCGGTTTAATTTCACCAATATTGCCGTTAGCCAAATTCAAATTACCGCCCTCAAGGGTAAAATCTTTTGCCTTAAAATCGCTTTCATCTTTAACGTTTAAGTTTCCGTCTTTTAATGTATAATCGGCATTGGAAAATTCATCTATATTAACATTTCCTGATTCTTGAGTTGTGTCAAAGCCTGATACCTCATCATTAAAATTAACATTACCTGCTTTTAAATTTAATTTTGCATCGTTTGAGCCTTGTAATTTTCCTTCAAACGTAACGGAATTACCGCCTTCAACATTTACGCTTCCGCCGTCGGATGTTATTTCATTTTCACAGTCAGGATTATTAAAGTTAACATTACCATTTGAAGCCTGTATATTTATTTCCCCGTCTTTATTCTTTACTGCGGCGTCACCTGTATTGCCTGTAAAGTTGGAATCTTTTAAAGTGACGGTTCCTCCTTTTTCATTTTCCCCTTTGGTATTGTCAACGGCAACTTTGAAACCCGAAAAATCTCTTGCGTCATTTACATTAAGATTATGACCATTTGTAACCAAGCCATCCATATTATCATGACCTGCAATAATACCATTATCATGAGCAAAGACAACCAAGTCTTTTTTTAATGAGTTATCGTGGTGTTCTTTACCCAGCCAATCTTTTACCACTTCATCGGTGCAGGAAGTATTAGAATATACATCAGACTCATACTCAACAGCACCAGCCAAACCCAATGCTTCTATATCTTGCTTTATTACTAATGATGAACCTGTATCATCATTTTCTGCTGATATCTTATATGTTCTTTCACTTGTTGTAACCTGGTATCCGTCTTTTAACTCACCATTTATATTTGTATCCGAATATGTAATTTTAACTTCTTTTTCATCAGTGTCAGAAAGTATATTTAAAAAACTTAGTTTTAAATTACCTTTATTTTCCTTTAAGTTAACAAGCTTATCAGATTTTTTATTAGCTAGATCGATATCAAATTGATACTCCCAGTTAACTCCTTCATCAACGGTAAATTCTTTTGGAGAAAAATTCCCCACATGATTATTTATCGTATTTAATATACTATTGCCTTTAATATTAAAATTAGAATTATTTAAATATCCGTCAATGTCAATGGAAGAATCACTTGAACTTTTGTTCTGACCTATCGACAGCTTACCTGCATATAAATTAACATTAAGATTTTCAACATCATTATTAAATTGAATTTCCCCTGCACCCGTTACCGTATGTTCTTTACCATCACTTAGTTTATATGTTGCAGAATTTTGATTAATATTTAAGTTATACGAAATTTTTTCATCGTCATCCGTTTCAGAATATATTCCGCTGTTAAATGTTATTTTATGCCCGTCTGAAGCAAAAAGATTTATATCACCTAAGTTATTATAAATATCATTTGATTGATCTTCCGAAGTATTATTTTCAAATAAAACATCTTTTTTATCTGAAATGATATTTAAAACACAATCATCACAATAATTAAAAATTGCCCCACCCGGGCCATCAGATTTATTTCCCGTAAAAGAACTATCTACAATATACGTATCAGCACCCCAGCTTTTTAAAAATATTGCACCGCCATATAATGCACTTGTATTATTTTTAAAATCAGAGTTATAAATAACGGAAGATTCATTTTTTTCATTTAAAGCAAGCCAAATAGCACCTCCGCCTTCATCACCAAATTTACTTACTTTATTATTTTCAAATGATGAATTTTCTATATAAAAATTTTTAGGCTGACTGGCGTTAATTGCTCCTCCGTCATATGTAGCTTCATTAGCATTAAATTTAGAATTATTTATATAAAGAGAATTTGATGGCCCTGTTATAGTTATTGCACCACCTGATATACCACTTTTATTTTCTATAAATTCACTATCATTAATATGAGTTGTACCTGATACTCTAACTGCCCCACCGTCAGAAGAACCGCCTGAAACTTGATTACCTTTAAAATAACTGTGTGATATTTTAGCTTCTCCTGATACATAAACACCTGCAGTATAACCGGAGGAGGCTTTATTGTTTAAAAATATCGCATTTTCTATATCAGCTTTTGCACCACTACTAATATTTATTACACCGTTTTTTATTGTATTGTTAGAAAATTTTGAATTATTAACAAATAATTCATTACCTTTACTAACAGAAACTATAGTACCTGAAGTCGCTTGAAATTTATTTATACCGTTATTTTTATTTTCTTTGTTATTATCGCCAAAGCCTATCAATTCTAATTTTGTACCTGAACCTGATACATTAAAAAATGAACCGTTATTATAACTGCTCCCATCTATACTATGACTGTTAGCATTGATTTTATGAGATGAATTTACAGTTATACTTGTATTCCCTGATTCTAATTTTATATCTTGTGTAATAATTATATCTTGTTGAGTAGCTTCTTTTAATGCATTAGATAATTCACTATAATCTTTTACATCTTTAGAAAATACTTCATTAGAATTGGATAATAATGAAACAACTAACGCTGTTAATAAAAAATCCTTTTTCAAATTCCCCACCCCCAGACAAAAAAGGGGATTCAATAACACATTATATATAAAACATTATAATATTTTTTTCAGTCATTACAAGAACTAAACCAAAAAATTTAAATTGCAGCATGGAATTAAATTTTTGCTATAGGGGGGGAAAAAAAAGTAGTATAATGATTAAGTACTCAAGATTAGGAGTTTTTAATGAAAAAGATATTTTTATTTTTTGTAGTTATATGTTTAATAGGGTTTACGGCAGGGTTTAAAACTCAAAAAACAGCGGTGAAAGATGATACATTAGATAGTTTGCCCATAGTTGAAGCACCCAAAGCGATCGAATGTAATCTTCCAAAGGATGAATACAGCTTTGCGGTTGAAACGGATGATGTTTGGGTTCCCACTTTTCAATTATGCTGGAATGAATTTATTAAACTAGTAGGTACTGCTAAAATTGAATACGTTGAGGGAAATCCTAAACTCGCAGATGAACTGAATAAGCAAAAGTTTATTAAAGATGATTTAACCCCCGATGATTACTATATTGCGGTAGGAAAACAAACACTAAAGTTCAAAAAAAGTATTGAAAAAGGCATTTGGGATAAATTCAAAGAAAAAAGTGATATTTTAGGACAGTTTAAATTTCCTGATATTTCTGATGATAAAACAAATCAATGGTTTATTTATTCAATGCTTTTAAAGAATTTCCCATTTATTGTCCAATTTGATAACGTGCCGAGTGACTATTTCAATAAAATAGAAACTCAAAAATATAAATATTTTGGATTTATGAAAGATAACAAATATCAAGACCGAGACTCAAGTAAAAATAAAATAAAACTTGAAAGCACGATTGAATCTTTATTTTATGCAAATGATGATGATTTTGCCTTAAAAATAACAGATAAAAATGATAAAGAAGAAATGATTTTGTATTTAACGGACTCAAATGCTTCATTTGAAAAGTTGTATTCTGAAATTAAGAAAAAATCATTAAAAAAGAAAGAATATACTCAAAACAGGACAAAAGATGACTTACAAAAACATCCTAATGCAATTATAGACATTTGCAATTATTATAAAATCCCTTATCTACATATAGATAGAACAATGGACTTCGATAAAGAACTTGCAAATAAAGACATAAAAGGAAAAAATGATATTTGGGTAATTTTAAAAACACTTCAAACAGTAAAATTTGATATGGATAACAAAGGTGCAAGATTAAAAAGTGAAGCTGCTTTGAGTATGAAGAATGAAACTGCAAAATATGTAAAAAAGATATTTCTTGAAGATTTTTACTATTTTGACCGCCCGTTTGTATTATTCATAAAGGAAAAAGGCAAGGATAAACCATATTTTGCAGTTCGCATTAAAGACGGAAAATATTTGGTTAAATAATATTAATAAGGCTTATTCTGCCATACCTTGATTTTGCATATCCGACTCAAAATAACTATTGAACAAAAATGTTAATTTTTATTTATAATCAAGATTATTTTAGCAATTATAATTACCTTTTATTTTAATAAAATTATGAAAATAGTAAGTAATAGTCCTTCCTTTGGAAGTTTATATAAATACAATATAACAAGCTCAAATTCATCAAGCGTTTCTCAGTTTGAAAATGAAATGTATAAGAAGCTTCATTGCGAGCCTGAGGAAACATTTTCTAATTTATCTGAAATTTCTAAAACCGGCATTTATGCGAAGTCAAGTCTATATGTTGATGATAGGCATGATAATTTCATTGAATCTCTTTTAAAACAGAAAAACATTCAATTTACAAAAGTAACTCGAGAAGAGGCAACAAATCTTAAAAATATAAATAACAGAATTATTATCCCGTCAGGATATGAACATAATCATGAACTTGTTGGTATTAATGTCAAAAAGCTTGATAAATTATTACAAGAAGAGGAGTCTTTTTATATAACTTCTAAAGGTAAAAAAGGAGCTATAAATGATAGATATGACAGGGCTTTTGATTATATTTCAACAGGTAAAGATATAAATGCTTCCATCTTGGTTTTAAATGAATATGAAAACGGTATACATGCAAGTATTGTTGACGGAAGACACAGATATGCCGTTATGCGTGATATGGGGATGGAAACCATAAATTTTGCTATGGATTCAAATTCTATTAAATTAGCTCAAAAATATAAATTATTAGCATGATGAAATTCTGTTTTTCTTTTTTCCCTCCCCTTTTTTTTCCCCCCCC
>CANPZN010000121.1 GCA_947588785.1 Candidatus Gastranaerophilales bacterium | reverse complement strand
CTTTAGGACATGAACAATTTACTAAATTAAAAATATATGCAGGTTCCGAACATCCGCATGCTGCTCAAAAACCTGTTATTTATAATGAAACGGAGGCTAACTAATGGCAGATAAAGAAATTATGGCTACAGGCAGAAGAAAAACTGCAATTGCCGTTGTTAAGCTGGTTAAAGGTAAGGGCAGAGTTTTTGTAAACGGTAAAACTTTTAGTGATTATTTTGGTAATCGTGCAGCTCTTGAAATGATGGTTTATAGACCTTTAGCTTTGACTGATAATCAGGAAAATTACGATGTTAGAGTAAAAACTGTTGGCGGCGGTGTTTGTGCTCAAGCCGGTGCTATCAAACATGGTATTGCGAGAGCTTTATTAAAAATTAATGAAGAGTATAAAACCGTTCTAAAATCTGAAGGTTTATTGACTCGTGATGCACGTGTTAAAGAACGTAAAAAATACGGCCGTAAAAGAGCCAGAAAAAGATTTCAGTTCTCTAAACGTTAATTCTTATCTTCTTTATTTATATGTAAAAATAGACTTCTTTTCGGAGTCTATTTTTTATTTGTTAACTTTTGTAACAAGGCTAAAATGTTCATAATATCTGTATTTTTATAAAATTATATCTTGTAATATATCAATTATATATATCATTTTGTTTTTATATATATACAAGTACAAATAATACGAAGATATCAGGATATAGAAAATAGGATTATTATGAATCAAACTTATGCTATTGGAACTGACAAACCAATTAATTTGGTGTTGCCAAAAAAAGCGGAATTTCAGGAATCGGCTTTAAACGAAAAAGTAAATAATAAAACCAAGGTTACGTTTAAGATAGCCGGGATAAATGCACTAGGTGTAACAGGCGAAATTATTGGTAAAAAGATACCGTTTTTGAAACAGGGTATTATGTCAAATAAGCTGATTAGGGAAGCAATTAGCGTAAAGAGTGATACGGAGAAGATCCTATTGGAGCATGATATAATACAGGCGGAGGCGGCACAAGTCTTAAGTGAAGCAAAAACCGTCGTGGACGATGTTACGAATAAAATTAGAAATACATTGGCAACAGATCCCTCACGGATAAAAGAGGAGGGGGGAAATAAAATATACGAAGAATTTGTAGATGGTATATTAGCTCGGAAATCTATATTTTTAGAAAATCTGGACGATATATTCATAGATACAATTGAAACATATAAATCCGGCGGTACTAAGGATGTTATTACTCAAAGTAACAGAATGGCCTGTATAACTCAGGACTTAAAGGAAACAACGTCTGATAGTTATGAGTATTCAAAGGATTACATTTTCAAAACCGATGGAACACTACTTAAAAAAACACAAGGACTAAAACAGCGAGCGAATAATGAATATACGATTTCCGAAAATGTTCTCTTTGATAATAACGGAATGATAAGGGAAATTTCTAAAGGAATTGAACGAACCAAAGAGATGGCGATGGAGAATTGTGAGAAAATATTCCAGTTTAACCAAAAAGGAATGCTGAAGGAAATAATTACGAATTAAAAAACTCCCGTTAAATCGGGAGTTTTTTATTAAGCTATTTCTTCATTTGTTTTTTTTATCGGTTGAGGAATTTTTTCATCTGATTTAGTAGGTAATTTAATTAATTCTGCATTATTATTTTCTGTTTTTTTTCTTACCATATCAGCAGTTACTGTATATTCTTTAATATTTTCTTGGGCTGGAAGAACATACATGATATCAATCATTATTTCCTCAACGATGGATCTTAATGCTCTTGCACCTGTTTTTCTTTTGATTGCTTCTGCGGCAATTAAATCAATAGCTTCAGGTTCAAATTTAAGATCTACTCCATCCATATTAAGCAAGCATTGATATTGTTTTAATAATGCATTTTTAGGTTTCGTTAAAATACTTTTTAATGTTGATTCTTCTAACGGATCTAAAACGGCATATATTGGTATTCTTCCTATAAATTCAGGTATTAAACCGAATTTTAGGAGATCTTCAGGCTGTAATTTTTTTAACATTTTTGCGGCTTCAATATCTTTTTCTGCTTGAGTTCGAGGCATTGAAGCACCGAATCCTATGGAAGTAGAATCTCCTGCACGTCTTTCCACGATTTTATCAAGTCCGACGAAAGCTCCTCCGACAATAAATAGAATATTTGCTGTATTAATTTGAATAAACTCCTGATGAGGATGTTTTCTGCCACCTTGAGGCGGAACATTTGCCACAGTTCCTTCTATCATTTTTAAAAGTGCCTGTTGAACGCCTTCACCTGATACATCTCTTGTAATACTTGTATTTTCAGATTTTCTTGATATTTTATCTATTTCATCTATATATATAATGCCTCTTTCTGCCTTTTGAGCATCGAATTCTGCATTTTGATATAATCTTAATAAAATATTTTCAACATCATCACCAACATAACCTGCCTCTGTGAGTGTTGTAGCATCTGCTATTGCAAATGGTACATCTAACATTTTTGCGAGTGTTTGGGCAAAAAGTGTTTTACCGCTTCCTGTCGGGCCTACAAGTAATATATTACTTTTTTGGATTTCAACTTGTTTTTCATCGGCTGTTGAATTATGAGCAATTCTTTTATAATGATTATATACAGCTACAGAAAGTATCTTTTTGGCATCATCTTGACCTATTATATATTCATCAAGATATTTTTTTATTTCATGCGGTTTTGGTACTTTTGTTATATCTGTTTCTTTTATTTCAGATTCTTCATTTTTTTCTTTGTTGTCAAGAAATTCTTCATCTAAAATTTCATTACATAATTCAACACATTCATCGCAAATATACACATCAGGCCCTGCTATTAATTTTTTTACCTGTTCTTGTGTTTTTCCGCAAAATGAACATTTTAAACGACTGTCGTCATGAACTGCCATCTATAATATCTCCTGATTTGGTTTGGGCGAAGTATTTGCTGTTACAACTTTATCAATCATTCCATATTCTAATGCTTCTTCCGGAGTCATAATATAATCTCTATCTGTATCTTTTTCAATTTTTTTAATTGATTGTCCGGTATTTTTTGCCAAAATTTCATTTAATGATTTTTTGATTCTTATAATTTCAGCTGCTTGAATTTCTATATCTGTTGCTTGTCCTTGTGCTCCGCCTAAAGGTTGGTGTATTAATACTCTTGAATGCGGAAGTGCCATTCTTTTTCCGGGGGTACCTGAGGATAACAGGAATGCTCCCATTGATGCCGCTTGTCCTAAACATATTGTTGATACATCGGCTCTAATATGCTGCATTGTATCATATATTGCGAAACCTGCAGTTACACTTCCTCCGGGAGAATTTATATATAGCATTATATCTTTTTCCGGATTTTCACTGTCTAACAGTAATAATTGTGCGACTATTAAATTTGCTACCATATCATCTATCGGAGTTCCTAAAAAGATAATTCTTTCTCTCAATAATCTTGAGAAAATGTCAAATGATCTTTCTCCTCTCGATGATTGTTCTATTACTACGGGTACAAAACTCATATTTTTTCCCTTTCTAACCTGTATTAGTTTTTATAATTTACTTTTGCACTATCAATTAACAGTCTTGTAACTTTTTCAGTTATAACTTGTTGATTTATTGAGTGAAGTAAATTTACATTTTTTTGAATTTCCGCTACTATATTTTCTATTGTTGTTCGATATATTTTTGCTATATCTGAGATTTTATTTTGTATATCTTCTTGTGTAACGGTTATATTTTCTTCTTGAGCTATTTTTCCTACAATTAAAGAAGTTTTTATTCTTTTTACGGCTTCTTCTTTCATTTGATCATATATTTTTTGATGACCTTCTTTTTCTAATATTTCATCGAAATTTCCGCCTTGCATATTAATTCTTTGTTTGAATTCGCCCATTAATGCTTGTATTTCTCTATTGATCATGGAATCTTGGATATTTATATTAATTTTTTCAAATAAGGTATCAAAGATTTTTGTTGCTATTCTTTTTTCATTTTCTGCTTTTGCATTTTCCTGAGCAAATTTGTTAATATCTTCTTTTAATGCTTCCAGTGACTGTAAGTTTGGATTTACTTTTTTAGCGAGTTCATCATTTATTTCAGGGAGGATTTTTTCTTTTATTGAATTAATTTTTATATTAAATTCTGCATCTTTACCTTTTAATTTTTCATCGTGGTAATCATCCGGGAATTTTACATTAATTTTGAAATTTTCTTCTTTTGCGTGATTTATTATTTGTTCTGCGAATCCGGGGATGAAATTAGAATGTTTCAGATCAAGCATATAATTTTTAGCTGAACCGCCTTTTATTTCTTCGCCGTCTACATATCCGTCGAAGTCTATATTTACTATATCCGTTTCAATTGTATTTCTTCCTTGAACATCATTTAGAGTTGCGAAACGATCTTGAAGTATTTCCAATTCTTTTTCTACTACATCATCTTTATTTTTAAATTCTTCTATTTCTATTTCCATGTCTTTGTATTGACAGAGATTTACTTCAGGTTTTAATTCTAATTTTGCGGTTACTTTCAGAGAATTATCTTCTTTAAATTCGTATGATTCAACATTCGGGGGAGTAATCAAATCGAAATTATTTTCTTGTATTGTTGTTTCAAAAATTGTCGGAAGCAGATTTTCTAGTACTTCTCTTTGGAGGGCTGCTATACCTACATATTTTTCTAAAATATTTTTTGGAGCTTTACCCTGTCTGAATCCAGGAACATTAACCCTTTGTGCAATTCTTTTACAAGCCTTGTCATATTCCCATGATGTAACTGATGATTCAACTTCAATGTTTAATTTTACTTCATTATTTTCTAGTTTTTCAATTGTAACTGTCATTATTTCACCTTTTCTAACTGTTTGTTTTCCCATGCCCTAACGAATATTTTGTATATTTATATTTTTAATCTAGTGTCGCAATAATGTGCTTGCTCTCTTGAAATTTGCTCTCTTGCAGCTTGTCATTCGTTCGCTACCGCTGTCGCTCATTTCAGCCCCTTCACTACTCGGGTTCACTTCGTTTCACCCTTTCGCAAATTTCGCTGTCTTGAAATTTGCTCTCTTGGGGCTTGTCATTCGCTCGCTACCGCTGTCGCTCATTTCAGCCCCTTCCCTACTCGGGTTCACTTTGTTTCACCCTTTCGCAAATTTCGCTGTCTTGAAATTTGCTGTCTTTGGGGCTTGTCATTCGCTCGCTACCGCTGTCG
>CANPZN010000120.1 GCA_947588785.1 Candidatus Gastranaerophilales bacterium | reverse complement strand
ATAAACTAACAATAATTACTTAAAAGTTCGATTGCACTTTTTTATATTGTGGTGTTGTATGTGTATATTTTTGAGTAACAATAACACTTGAATATCCTAAAATTTCTTGTACAGAATAGTAGGGTAGACTTTAGTCTACCATTCATTATTTTTTATTATTTACATTATAAATTAAATAAATAAATAAAATTTTCAAAGCGATACTTTGTTTTTAATTCACTAAACACCATATATGCATTTTAAACTTTATTATTTATCAAGGGAATAAAAACTAAAGAGAGGTAGACTAAAGTCTACCCTACTGCCTAAATTTTAAAGGTGTCGCTGCAACAATTTCAAGAGAGCGAAATTTGCGAAAGGGTGAAACGAAGTGAACCCGAGTAACGAAGGGGCTGAAATGAGCTACAGCGGTAGCGAGCGAATGACAAGCCCCAAGACAGCAAATTTCAAGACAGCAAGCACAAGGTTGCGACACTAGATTAAATATAATTATTATTTTTATTTAAAAATAAAAAATTTATATTCAGGAACATCGAGGGCAGAAGAAATATTGAATAATAAATTCATACTCAAATTTCTTCTTGCAGTTTCAACTTTAGCAATATGTTCTCTTGAAACGTCAACCAATTCTGCAAGCTGATTTTGAGAAATCATTTTTTGCTTTCTGAATTTTGCAATATTAATGCCTATTAATTTTTTTTTCAACTATATTAAACATAAATATATTGTGAACTAAAAAGCTATATTTGTATGTAGCCTATTTGATAATAAAAATATTAAATCTAAAATTTGCCTTGGGGGGGGGTAAAAGTGGTATAATTATTTTGTCTAAAGATAAGAGGGGTTATGAAATTACTAAAAGGTTTATGTATAATAAGTATTATATTGCTTTTGTTGTTTATAAGAAATTTTTATAAGTTATACAAATCATTTCAATTAGATAAAAAATACAGAACATCAATTGAAAACTATAAGTCAGAGAATGGGAAATATCCTGATGATGTTAAAGAATTTTTATATTCTGTTTATAATAACAATCAAGATTATAAAATATTTATTTCTGAAAATAACGGTTGGTTTTATGAAATATATTTGTATTGTTCTGACGGTGCAGAAGAAAAATGCAAAGAAATTTGCAAGTATAAATTATCAACACGTTATGGTAAGTGGTATCATTATCATCAATATGATTAATTATTAAGTTATATAAGGATAATAAAAAAAATACTTAGACACTCTTATCAAAAAAATTTGATGTATTAAATGGCTGTTCTTAAAAATATTTTTAGTTAATTGCAGACTGTTTTTTATTTTCATATCAACCCTTTTTTATTAACAAAGCCACAAATATTCATATATTTTACTGGGGATAAAATTCAAATTATCCTTGTATAGATTAATGTCTGAAAATATAAAATTAAGTAGGATTTTTCCATTCCAATCCATAATACCAAATTTATTATCCTTAGAAGCTATGATAATTTCATCAAATAAATAAAGAATTTGACTTTTTTCTAACAATAGTTTAAAATTATATCTTTAACATAAAAAAAGAATAGTTAGTAAAATGAAGAGGTAGAAAAATGAAAAAGAGTTTAGTTATTTTATCTGTTATTGCATTATTATTTGTTCAAATACCTGTTTTCGCAGGGACACATGGTACTAACGGAAAAGTTACCGCTAAATCTATAGGAGCAGGTGCATTATCTCTTCTGGTTTGGCCCGGAATCGGTCAAGCTGTTAATGGTCAAAAATCTGAAAAGAATTGGACACATGCTCTTCTCGGTTTAACAGGTGTTTTTAGAATATGGTCTTGTTATGATGCCGTTGTAGACAGACAAGGTGGCGTTTGGGAAAACAGAATATAAATTTTTTCTGTTAAAAAGTTATTTATTAATTAGTACCACATTTTACGATTGCGGTACTAATTTTTTATATTATTATAAAAATTTGCAGCTTTATAAAGTTCCTCTTCCCACAAAATCAGAGATTAAAAATTAACAATAAAATAACAAGCCGTTAGAGTAAAAAAATGCAAAATAAAATTAAGTAATTAAATCATAAATATCTTAACATTGGTAATAAAAAGATATAACCTTTATGATATAATAATTACATTCTAATAAGGTATGGTGGCTTTTTATCATTTATACGGGAAAGTCAAGGAGCAATAAATGTTTTGGAATAATCAAAATGTGAATTTTAAGAATATACTTTTTGCAATTGTAGTAATTTTTATACTTTGGTTTATAATTCAAATACAAAGTATTGCAATACTTGCATTTGCTTCATTTGTATTAGCTTGTTCTTTAAATCCTGCAGTTGATAAATTAAGTAAAAAAATGAAAAGGTCTTTAGCTTCAACGCTTGTTATTATCGGAACATTACTTATTGTAATTCTTTTCCTGATACCTATTATAACAATATCAATACAAGAAATAAATCAAGTAATAAATAATATCCCTGCATTCGCAAAGAATATTATAAATTTTTTAAGTAATAAAGTAATTATGGGAAAGACATTATTAGAATATATTGATGTTGAAACAATTACGCAAGCTTCATCAAAGATGGCACAAAGTGTATTCAATAAATCAATAGATATAACAATGGGATTTATTGGAGTCTTAACAATAATAGTAACAATGTGTATAATTGTATTTTATATGATTAATGAAAAGAATCTCATAAGAGATTCAATAATAATACTATTTCCGCCCAAAATGAAAGAAAGAGCAAAAGAAGTATACGAAAGTATTGAACAAAAAGTAGGTGGATATGTAATAGCACAAATTTTGTCAATGTCTACAGTTGCAATATTTACAGCCGTAGGATTAATGATATTAAAGGTTCAATATGCGGTATTATTGGGTTTAATAGCAGGATTAATGGATATAGTACCTATTGTAGGGCCGACAATAGCTCTTATATTGGGTATATTATGTGCGGCACAAAAAGGCTGGTTATTTGTAATCTTAACAATAATAATTTATTTTGCGGCACAATGGATCTCAAATAATTTTGTAAGACCTCTTGTTTTTGGTAAATTTTTAAATCTTCATCCGATAATAATAATATTTGCTTTTCTAATCGCTGCACAATTTTTAGGGGTATGGGGTGTAATACTTTCACCTGCTATTGCAGCTTTATTACTCACTTTGTTTGAAGAACTTTATATAAAACCAATCAACAATATAAAAAGAGAAAGACATGAAGAAATAAAAAAAGAAAAACAAGAAGAAATTAAGTAATGTCAGAAATCTATTTATATCATAAAACGGAAGAAGAAGTAAAACTTAATGTATGGTGTGCATTTCCGGCTGTTTATAATTTTGGAATGTCTGCACTGGGATATCTGTCTGTATTTAAACAAATAGATTCTATAAAAGGGATATTTGCTGAACGAATTTTTACAGATACTCAAACAACAAAAATACCTGCTAAATATGTTGATATTTTGACATTTTCATTCTCGTTTGAACTTGATATTCTCGGAATATTAAAAATATTAGATAAATATAAAATTCCGTTTTTAGCGAAAGATCGTGATGAATCATATCCTTTAATTTATGGCGGTGGGCCTGTATTAAGTGCAAATCCCGAACCGTTTTGTGATATTTTTGATTTTATAATGATAGGAGATTCTGAACCTCATCTTGAAAAAATTTTTGAAATTATAAAAACTAACAGAGATAAAACGAAAAAAGAAATTTTAGAATTATTGTCAAGCATAGAAGGTGTTTATATTCCCTCATTAAAAAATGGAAATTACAAGGTAAAAAAAGTAACATCACCACTTAAAACCTGTACAGCAACACCGATACTAACAGAAAAGAGTTTTTTCCCCAATACGTATATAATAGAAATAGAACGAGGATGTACACAAAAATGTGCATTTTGTTTAACATCATATTTGAATAATCCGATTAGATATTGTCCGTATGAAGAAATAATATCTAAAATTGATGACGGATTAAAAGTTACAAACAAACTTGCACTATTAGGTGCAATGATATGTGCCCATCCTGAAATAGATAATATTTGTGAATATATAATACAAAAAAAGGAAACAATAAATACAGATATTGAAATCACGGTATCTTCACTGAGGGCGGATTATATTTCAGATCCGATATTAAATATGCTAAATAAATGCGGGCAAAAAACCGCTACAATAGCTATTGAATCAGGTAGTGAACGATTAAGAAATGTAATAAATAAAAAGTTAAAAAACGAAGATATATTTAATGCCGTTGACAAGTTGACTAAAAATGGGTTTAGCGGATTAAAAATTTATGGAATGACAGGACTTCCTACGGAAACTTATGATGACTTAAATGCATTTATTCAAATGTGTAAGGAAATAAAGAATAAATATAAAGGATTTATAATAACTCCATCGTTTTCTTCATTTATAGCGAAAGCACACACTCCATTTCAAATTGCGAAACGAGAAAGTATAAAAGAATTAGAAAAGAAAAATGAATATTTGAAGAAAGAATTTGCGAAGATTGGAATAAAAGTAAGGACAAGCAGTGCAAAATGGGATTATATACAAGCTCTTTTATCAAGAGGAGATAGGGACTTAACTCAATATATAATAGAAGTTTATAAGCAAGGCGGAAATCTTGGAGCTTTTAAAAATGCACAAAGAACTTATATAAAACAAGGCATAAATTTTGATAAATATGCAATCGGAGGAATTAATAGAGAAGATCTGCCCTGGAATTTTATAGAATTTCCCTCAAAAGATTGTCCTGAGTAAATTTTCACGATAAGCCGGAGGTGTGAAGTAAAAATTTGCGAGTGACATTTTAAAAGGTTACAAATAAAGTGAGTAAGCCTCTATCAGAAACGGAATATGAATACTACGATTAAGACACCAGATTAAATAATCAATAGAGTTGCGAAACAAAAGAGAATATTTCGAGGATGTTTTTAAAATAACTTAACAATTTTTGAAAATTAGACTTGACATAATTAATGTATATGTCATAATAATATTGTAAGATTTAAGTGTAAGCAAAACACTAAATGAAACATTACAACCCCGAACACATATAAACTCCTAAATAATAAACACAAAAGAGACCATTAGGATGCAGAAATAGACCACTTAACAAAGTGGCTTTTTTTTATTCATAAATATTTTTTTAAAAAATATATTATTTTTTATCAATTTATTTAGTTAAAAAACAGAATTAATCAATTTTAAGTGTCAAAAATACAATTAACGACCTCTGAACAAATCATAATCCGGTGTCGCAACCTTTTACTTGCTGTTTTGAATTTTCCTCCCTTTGGACGAGTGATTCACTACAATTCGTTTGTCGTTCAGCTCGTCCTCATATTCTCGGGTTCGGTGCAGCGGCACCTTAAAAGTTTGGTTTAACTTATTTATATTTGTCTCTAAACTCCTTTCGTGCAAGTGTCCGCCTTTGGCTATACGAA
>CANPZN010000119.1 GCA_947588785.1 Candidatus Gastranaerophilales bacterium | reverse complement strand
CTGAAAAAGAGGATTGATAATAATTTTATTACGCAACCTCATTTATTTGTATAGGAGAGATTATGGGACAAACGATAGCAGAAAAAATATTATCCGCTCACGCAGGCAAAAAAGTGACGCCCGGAGAACTGATAATATCCAATATAGATGCCGTAATGGTGCAAGATGGAACAGGTCCATTAGCGGTGAATGAATTTAAGAAGCTAAATAAAATAAAACTTTTTAACCCCAAAAGAACAATATTATTTATTGATCATGCTGCACCCAGCCCAAGAAAAGAACTTTCAAATTCCCACAAGGTTTTAAGAGAGTTTGCAAAAGAGTATGGTGCAGTTTTATCGGAAGTAGGAGAAGGTGTTTGTCATCAAAGATTAGTTGAAAGTTATATAAATCCTGGAGAAATTCTTCTAGGTGCAGATTCACATACATGTACATCAGGAGCACTCGGTGCATTCGCAACGGGAGTAGGGTCAACTGACATAGCAGTTGTTATGGCACTTGGCAAAACGTGGTTAAAAGTTCCTTCTACATATAAAATTATATTAAATGGTTCATTTTCAAAAGGTGTATATGCAAAAGACTTAATACTTCATTTAATCGGATTAATAGGAGCTGACGGTGCTACATATAAAGTACTTGAATTTACAGGAGATGGAGTTAAAAGCCTCACTATGTCAGATCGTTTCACTATTTCAAACATGGCAGTTGAAGCAGGAGCAAAAGCTGGTTTATTTGAAACCGACGAAAAGACTTTTGAATATTTAAAAAGACATGGCAGAGAAGATAAATATAAAGAAATCAAAGCAGATACTGATGCTGAATATGAAAAAGTTATAAATATTAATTTAAATGAATTAAAACCTACAATATCATGTCCGCATACTGTAGATAATACAAAAACTATAGATGAACTTGATGAAATCAAAGTAAATCAAGTATATATAGGCACATGTACAAACGGAAGAATAGAAGATTTAAGGATTGCCGCAAGAATTTTAAAAGGCAATAAAGTAAAAGAAGGAGTAAGGCTACTTGTAGCCCCTGCCTCACGAAAAGTATTTATAGAGGCATTAAAGGAAGGACTCATTGAAACTTTTGTAGAATCCGGAGCTTCAATAGTTACATCAGGATGTGGAGCTTGTGTAGGAGTACATGCCGGAATATTAGGTGATGGAGAAGTGTGTTTAGCGACTCAGAACAGAAACTTTAAAGGGAGAATGGGGAACACTGAAGGATTTATATATCTTTCATCTCCTGCGATTGCTGCATACAGTGCAATAAAAGGATATATAGCAGATGTTAGGGAGGTTTTATAATGGAATTAAAGGGTAAAGCATTTAAATTTGGAGATGATATATCCACAGACCATATAGCCCCCGGGCGTTTATTTCATTTGCGTTCTAATCTGCCGGAGCTGGCGAAACATGTACTTGAAGATGCAGACCCTGATTTTGCATCAAAAATGAATAAAGGTGATTTTATAGTTGCAGGAAATAATTTTGGTTTAGGTTCATCAAGAGAACACGCTCCGCAAATAATAAAAATTGCAGGTGTAGGAGCGGTACTTGCAAAAAGTTTTGCAAGAATATTTTACCGTAACGCAATTAATATAGGGCTTTTACTTATTGAATGCGATACCGATAAAATAAATGCAGATGACGAACTTGAAATAGACATCAAACAAGGTTTTGTTCATAATATAACACAAAACATAAGAATGCCGATAACTCCTCTGCCGGACGTAATGATAAAACTATTAAATGAAGGCGGATTAATTGAACACATAAAAAAACACGGTGATTTTGACTTTGTATAAGGAGATAAAATGCAGACTGTAACACTAATTCCCGGGGATGGAATAGGCCCTGAAATAACAGAAGCAGTAGTTAATATACTAAAAGCAGCAAAAGCTCAAATAGATTGGGATATTCAAAGTGCCGGGGCTGATGTTATAGAAAAAGAGGGTACACCTCTTCCTGCAAGAGTAATAGAGTCAATAAAAAAGAATAAAGTTGCCTTAAAAGCCCCTGTTACAACACCTATTGGCAAGGGATTCCGAAGCGTAAATGTACAGCTTCGTAAAGCTCTTGACCTTTATGCGAACTTACGACCGTGTAAAAACATAGATGGAGTAAAAACAAGATTTAATAATGTTGATTTGGTAATAGTTCGTGAAAATACAGAGGATTTATATGCAGGTATTGAACGGCAAATTGATGAAGATACTGCTGAAAGTATAAAAATAATTACAAGAAAGGCATCATTAAGAATAGCAGAATTTGCATTCAATTACGCACTTAAAAACGAAAGACAAACTGTTCATGCTGTATCGAAAGCAAATATTTGCAAGATGACAGACGGTTTATTTTTAAACTGTGTAAGAGAAATAGCACAAAAATATCCTCAAATAGAATATAAAGAAATACTTGTTGATAATTTATGCATGCAATTAGTACAGAATCCTAATAATTTTGATGTTTTAGTGCTTCCAAACTTATACGGAGATATTGTTTCAGATTTATGTGCAGGATTAATAGGAGGCTTAGGTATAGCCCAAGGAGCTAATATAGGTGCTGAAACAGCTGTATTTGAACCGGTTCATGGCAGTGCTCCTGATATAAAAGGTCAAAATAAAGCTAATCCTACCGCACTTTTATTGTCTGCTATAGAAATGCTTAAATATATAAGACAAAATGAAATTGCTGATAATATTCAAAAATCACTTTATAAAACAATAAAAGAAGCAAAAGTTTTAACCTATGATTTAAACGGAAATGCTACAACTACAGAATTTGCTAATGAAATTATAAAAAATTTGATTTAATTCATATTATCCTCAAATACCATTTTTTAATATAAAAAAATAGTTATAACTAATTTTTTACAATGTAAAGAATTATTAATATTATATACATTTTATATAAAAAAGGATCAATTTTTTAAAAGAAATATACTTAATATATATAAGTATAAGGATAAAAAGAGAGAAATTATGAGTTTATCATCTATTTTCAGTATTGGTTTTAAAAATTATTTATCGGAATTAAACAACATATCTGATAAAAAATATCAATTAGATGAATCAGATATTAGTTTATTTCTCAAATATCAAACCGAAGCAAAATCATATTTAACAGATGAATTAAATGTTGATCCTAAGATTATATCTGAAGATTTGACATCAATACTTGAAATGGCAATAAAAGATGGACAAATAATTAATCCTAATGATAAAGATATAGAAGACACTTTAAAAGAATACGGAGAAAACCCTACAATAAAAATGGGAGAAGAATCCGTAACACAAATGCTAAATGATTTATTCCAAGATTCATCATTACAAAAAACAATAGATGCAGATGGAAATGGAGAATTAAGTTCTGAAGAAATTGAAACTTTTATAAATGCTATAAAAGGCTATGATGGTGACGGAGAAAATGTATCATTAGAAGATATATTAGGAGCAATGCAAGCAATAAATGATGAAACATTTTCACTAGATCCTGAAGCAGCACAAAAAGTTGAAGATGAAGTAAAAACAGCAAAAACCCATTCAAGCCGAGGTTCAGGAGCTTCAGGCGGAATTGGCGGCGGTGGCGGCGGTGTTTCTGGCGGTACACAAGGTGTTCAAGAAAAAACTCTTGATAATATGTCCAAAGATGAATTAAATAGTGAATTAAGCAAGTCACAAGATCAATTAGAAGAAAAGAAAAATAATCTTTCAGGAATATTAAGTGGTTCAGATCCTGCCTTAGAAAGTTTAAAAAAGGCTGAAGATGATGCATATAAAACATATCAAGAAGAACTTGAAAAAGTTGATGAAGATATGGCAGAAGAACTTGATAACATAAAAACAGATATAGAAGCTAAAGAAAAAGAAATTTCTGAAAAGGAACAAGAAATTTCCGATCAGGAAAATACTGTAAGTGACTGTGAAACATCATATAATAACGCAGTTACAACAACTAAAACACTGGAAACTTGTTTATCTTCTCTTAAATCCACGGATACATCGGATATGGATGAAGATAAAAAATCTGAAATTTCTAACAAAATTGCCGAATTAGAAACTAAAATTAATCAAGCAAAAGAAAATGAAGAAAAAGCTAAAACTGAGTGGGATAAAGCAAAAGAAGAACTATCAAAATTAGAAGATGAAAAAGAAGATTTAATTTCAGGAGAAGGCGGTTTAAATGAATTAAATGAAAGTAAAGATGAACTGGAAGCTGAAATTCAAGAGAAATATCCTGAAATTAAAGAATACATGGATGCATATAATGATGCTAAAAATGAATATATAACAACAAAAGAAACAATGACAACAGAAGCTAAAGCTGAAGTTCAAGAAGCACAAGAATATGTCAATGAAGTAAATAGTGCAATAAATAATTATGATAATAAACAAACAGCAAAAGAATATAGTTTTTCAACTTTAGGTGAAAATATAATGGACTTTGCAAAACAATTTATAGGTGCTAATGAAGCTGATGGAAGTGCCAACAAATTCTTAGGCGGAGGAAGTGCTGCTGCAACTCCATGGTGTGCTGCATTTGTCGAATATATAATGGAAAATTCAGGTAATTATGAAGATGTTCCGGATTGGTATAAAAATATTGATAACAAATGGTATTGTCCTAATGTATATCAAGCCGCAAGTGCTGCTGGGGCTGTCATAAACGGCCAAGAAGTTCAACAAGGTGATATAGTTTTATTCGATTGGAATAACGATGGAGTAAAAGATCATATAGGTATTGTTGATGTAAATGATGGTAATACTATTGTTACTATAGAAGGAAACACTTCTAATTCAGTTGCTCAAAGGAGTTATGACATTAATGATTCAAGATTAACATTTTGTAGAGTTGTCTCATAATTTGTCTAAATCCGGACTGCAAAGCAAACTCTGTAAAAATCAGAATCTTAGATTTAATTTAAATATATTATACGAATACAATTCAAAAAACACATGCTAAATTAGCCTGTGTTTTTTGTTACATTTTTATATAAAAATGGCGGTTTTATCCGCCATTTAGTTTTTTATGTTTTAACAAATATATTAGTGAGCTATTAATGCAAGTAAAACGCCTGCAGCAACGGCAGATCCTATTACTCCTGCTACATTAGGCCCCATTGCGTGCATTAAAAGGAAATTTTGAGGATTAGCTTCCATTCCTACCTTATTAGAAACTCTTGCAGCCATTGGAACAGCTGAAACACCGGCTGAACCTATTAACGGATTGATTTTTTCTTTTAAGAATAAATTCATTATTTTTGCCATAATTACACCTGCTGCCGTAGCCAATGAGAATGCAATAATACCTAATAATAATATTTTCAATGTTTCAACAGTTAAGAAATGGTCTGCCTGAAGTTTTGAACCTACGGTTAAACCTAAAAAGATTGTAACTATGTTAATTAAAGCATTCTGCATAGTATCAGAGAGTCTATCCGTAACACCGCATTCCTTACATAAGTTACCGAAAGTTAAAGCACCAACTAACGGGCAAGCAGAAGGCA
>CANPZN010000118.1 GCA_947588785.1 Candidatus Gastranaerophilales bacterium | reverse complement strand
AAATATTTGCAACAATTTTAAAATATTTATTATTAGAATTATAGTTAAAAAATTTAAAAGTAATTATTATAAATATCGGAATTAAAAATATAATAGGTCTGTTACAAAATGGGTATAAACCTGCAAAAGATAATAAAACAGTAAAATATACTGGTAAAATAATAAAAAGTCCTGAAAAATCATGTTCTTTGGTAAAAATTGGTTTTATACATTTGTATGTTCCGATTAAAAATAAAATAATATAACAAAAAATAACAATATCAGGTAGTTTAAACGTTAAATCATTATCAAACCAAAAGAAATCAAAAAATGAAAAATGAATTAATGCATTAAAAGCATTAAATGAATCAGGTGTATAATAAAAGCCCTGATTTATCCATTGACTTTTTAGCTGATTGTCTTGTTTCATTTGATATATATAAGTCATATATTCAAATATTAGACAAATTGAAAAAAATAATTGAAATATAATACACTTTTTTATATTGGAAATGTTTTTGTTGATAATAAAGTATACAAATAAAATCAACCAGCTTATTTCAGTTACCATAATGAAAGGAATTGATGCAAATATACAAATGCAGGATGATAAAGTATAAATAATTGTACGTTTAAGACTTATGGAATCTTTATTATATTTTTGACATAATCCTATGGCTGTATTTAAAACAATTAAAGTAAGCAGAATATCAAGAGCATATGGTTTTATTCTAGTACTATTCCATATTAAATTATAGTTAAGTGCAAATAATAACAAAGAAGAAGTGATTAATATTTTATCTTTAAATAGTTTATTTATTAATTGATAGAATACAAAAATTGAAGATATTCCGAAAATAAGACTTGGTATTTTAAACAGAATAAAATTCCAATTATAATTGTTAAATGAGTATATAAGTTTTAAAATAATTCTGTAAAGGGGTAAAAAATTTGCTCCTTGTGTAAAAGTGAAAAATAAATCTTTAAAAGAAGAATCATCAATAAAATTAAGACTATGGCAATCATCAATCGGTATGTAATATGCTGTTGAATAAAATGTTGAAATTCTTGTAATTATTGCCAAAAAAATTATTAAATAAAAAACGAAATAAAATATTTTTTTCATAATATAAATTATATTTGAAAAATAAAATAGTTATCAGGTGTAATTGATTTTATTTAAAACATTATATAATATAAAATTATGGGAATTTTGGAAATAAAAAACCTGAATTTATCATTTTATAGCGGAGAAAATAAATATCAGGCATTATATGATATAAATTTTAATCTGGAAGAAGGGGAAATGCTTGCAGTAGTCGGAGAGTCCGGCTGCGGAAAAACATTAACTGCTATGTCAATATTAAGATTATTGCCAGCGACTGCAAAAATTACATCAGGACAAATTATATATCAAGGTAATGACCTTTTAAGCATAAAAGAAAATGAAATGCATAATATAAGGGGAAAGGAAATTGCTTTAGTTCCTCAAGATCCTATGACATCATTAAATCCATTGTATACAATAGGTTCTCAGTTGATTGAAATAATAAAAACTCACCATAATATAAGAGGACAAGAAGCGGAAAAATTAGCAATAGAAGTATTGGAACAGGTAAAAATTCCTAATGCAAAAGAGAGATTAAAATCATATCCTCATGAATTTTCAGGAGGAATGAGGCAAAGAGTAATAATCGCCATGGCGATAGCGTGTAAATCAAAAATAATTATAGCTGATGAGCCGACAACAGCATTAGATGTAACAGTTCAAGCTCAAATAATGGAACTGTTAAAAGAAATTCAGAAAAATAATGGAACATCATTTCTGTTTATTTCACATGATTTCGGTTTGGTATATGAAACAGCAGATAAATCATGTGTAATGTATGCAGGACATATAGTGGAAAAAGCACAAACGGAATATTTATTTAAAGCTCCAAAACATCCATATACAAAAGCATTAATAAAAGCATTGCCTGATTTTAATTCAACTAAGTTGGAAACAATAGAAGGTCAGCCACCGTCAGTAAAAGATAGTTTTAATGGTTGTCCTTTCTTTCCAAGATGTAAAAATGCGATAAAAATATGTAATGAAAAATTCCCGCCTTATATTCCTATTAATGAATCTTTAACTGCATGCTGGCTTTATCAATAATTATAATGTATAATTTTAGCAGAGTGAGAAATATGCGGAAACAAAAAATAGATAATATCGAAAATTCAAGACAAAAAAAGAGGTATAGTCATAAATATTCTCTTTTAACTTTTGTACTTTTAATATGTATATTAGAGCTTTCATTTGGTGTTGTACAAAATATTAATAAAAGTTTTAATTTTAAATCAAAAATAAAAGGCCTTGAAAATAAAAGAAATGAAGAATTAGACAGAAATAAACAATTAAAATCAGATATTGCTAATTATAATTCAATAAAAAGTATGGAATCAATAGCCAGAAATAGTTTAAAAATGGCAAGTGAAGATGAAATACTAATAATGATCAAAAAACCTGCTGCGGAAGATCAATCTGAAGTTATGGTAAATAATTTTAAAAAGAAAAATAAAAAATAAAAACCGTTTTTGACGGTTTTTATTTCTCTGCTCTTGTAAACTATTTAACCGCAACAAGCCTTAAGTTTACACCAATATCGGTGTTTATTTGTCTTACACTTGCAATAGCCATAGCACGACGTTTTTTCGCACCTCTTAATAAGAATTCTACGCCGGATGAAATGTTACTTGTTGGTATAAAATTGTTGTATTTCATATATTTTCCCTATTTTCTCTGATAATTTTACTATCGACATATTTAATTAATAACTTTAGAGAGAAGTTTCAAATGTTAAAATTTGTAATGAAAATTTATTTTTTTTGTGTTAAAAATTTAATAAAAATCGGGAAAAAGTCAATGGAAGAAATACAAATACAAACAAAAGACGGGGTAAAGATTGCTTTAAATCACTATAAAAGTGGATTTAATCATGTTGTAATAATTGCTCCTGGTTGGTTTATGACTAAGGATAGTAAGTCTTTTAAAGAGATGAGTGAGATTTTTTCTAAATATTCAGATGTAATAACAATTGATTTTAGAGGCCACGGTAAAAGCGGAGGATTTTATACTTTTACAAGTGAAGAAGTAAATGATATGGAGGCAGTTATTAAATATGCCCATGAACTGTATACTAAAATATATCTAATGGGATTTTCTTTAGGTGGTGCATTGACTTTAATTGCCGGAGCTAATAATGAATTGATAAAAAAAATAGTAGCAGTTAGTGCTCCTTCTTGTTTTGAAAAAATAGAAAATAAAGTATGGAAAAAGGAAGCTTGGATTCCTACCATGCAAAAATGTGAACTTAAAAGATGGTTTTCTATTCGTCCCGGATTTTTAAATAAAAAAAAGATAAAACCAATTGATATAGTAGAAGATATTAAATGTCCGACATTATTTATTGCGGGCGAAAAAGATCCTACGGTATGCTGTTGGCATACAAAAGCTTTATATGATAAAGCTGTTTGTCAAAAAAAGTATGAATTGTTTAAAGATTGTTCTCATGCAGAGGATTTATTTTTGCAGGATAAAGAAAAATTTATAAAATTGTGTTGCGAATGGCTTTTTAGTTAATTAATCGGATATAAAAAATTTAATTTTATAGGTATCAAAAGGGAGATTCAAATGAAAAAATATAGTATTGGAGAAAAAATATTCTCAATTAAAAATGAGAGAAGTTTATTTGCAGTATACAAAGTAATATGCATATTGGGAATTAAAATTAAAATTATGATTCCCGGAATAAAAATGCAATTACCCCCCCCCTATATCGGAAGCTGCAATTAATAATGTTTTAAAGAATACGAAAATTGTTCCTCTATATAAAGGAATAGATGTTCAAATGTTTCAATGGGCGTTTGCTAAGACTATGGAAAAGAAACTTGGATGTAAAGTTGTTTTTGATAATTCATCCATATTATCAGAAGATATAAAACTTAATATTTTCGGATTAAATCCTGAGTATGCAGGTAAAAAACAAATAGAGTTAAGTAAAAGTTATTTAAAAAGTAAAAAATCAAAATATTACAGAATATTACATTCATTACCCAAATATTATCCGGCACAAATAATTGAAACAAATAAATTTAAATATGATAAAAACTTTTTTCAAATAAAAAATAAATATTATTATAAAGGTTATTTCCAAAATTATAGATATTTTTCAGAAAATAAAGAACAAATAAAAAAAGATTTTACTTTCCCATCCATTGATTCAAGTGATAAAAAAACAAAAGAAATATTAGACAGAATAAATGCAACAAAGAACTCAGTTTTTGTTCATATAAGAAAAGGAGACAGATTAACAACTCAATGTTTGACTTGGACGAGTGAATATTATGAAAAAGCATTTAAGTATATTAAGGATAAATTAGGCAATGTAAAATTTTATATATTTGCAGAAGACAATATAGATGAAATAAAAGCTAAATATGGACAAATATACGATTGTGAAATTATTTCAAAAATAGATGAAGAATGGAAATTAATATATTTAATGTCAAAATGTACACATGCAATAATATCAAATGATTTAAAAAGCTGGTGGGCAGCATTTTTAATGGATAGAGAAACAGAATCGAAAGATAAAATTATATGTGCTCCTGCTCCGTATTTAGATGGTCAAAGCGATATAATCCCCGATGAGTGGGTAAAAATAGAACATAAATCCGATATAAAAATTGCTGTTTTATATATAGCATTAGGCAGATATGATGTATTCTGGAAAGGATTTTATACTACTTGTGAGAAATATTTTTTGAGAGATTGCCAAAAAACATATTTTTTATTTACGGATAGTAGCAAAATTGAATATGAAAAGAATTTAAATGTAAGAAAAATTTATCAAAAGAAACTTGGCTGGCCCTATGATTCCATGTTGAGATTTGACATGTTTTTAAGCCAAAAAAGTGAATTAGAAAAATATGATTATATATTCTTTTTTAATGCAAATATAGAATTTGTATCGGAGGTAGGGCATGAAATATTGCCAGAAGATGAAAAATATGAAGGATTAATAGTTGCCCATCAGCCATTTTTATATAATTTAGGTTATGACAGTTATACTTATGAGAGAAATCCTAAATCGACGGCATATATACCATACGGAGAGGGTAAATATTATGTAATGGGAGCTTTAAATGGCGGAATATCAAATATATATCTTAAAATGTGTGAAGAATTAAGCAGAAATATTCAAATTGATCTGAAAAATAATATAATAGCACTATGGCATGATGAAAGCCATTTAAATAAATATATTGTTGATAAAAATTTTCTGATAATGGAATGTAATTATTTATATCCGGAAGGATGTATATTACCGGAATATATGGAATAGTTAAAGATATTAATGTTAGAAAAGGAAAATGCAAAATGGGGCGGCAGAAAATATCTTCGTAATTAAAAATTTTAAATAATTAATTTTTCATTAACATTTTAAGAAAAATAAGAATTTAATTGTATAACTTAGATAAGGTAGATTAAAGGAGGAAAATAATATGACAATAAGACCACTTGGAGACAAAAT
>CANPZN010000117.1 GCA_947588785.1 Candidatus Gastranaerophilales bacterium | reverse complement strand
GAGATATAGCAAGAGGTGAAGTACCTAATTAGAGTGTTAAAAATTTCAATCGTTATGAAGGAATGAACAAGGAGCAAATGATAGATACGGGGGAGCAGAAAATGCAGGAGATGGGGTTATACACTCCTGGAACTCCGATTATCAACCTCAAGCCCGACCAACCCACGAACGATTTAAATCTAATACAATTAAAGACGTTGAAAATGTTTTAGATGAAACTGTTAAATCGGATAAAGAAATAGAAAGTTCACTAGGAGCTAATCTTGTTATCCGTAAAGCGGTTAAGTATGGACTAAATATTATCTAAAACACTCTTAATATAAGTTCTATATAGTTCTTTTAATTTAACAGGTCTTTTAATTTTAACATTAGTTCCCCATTTAAAAAGCTCAAAACATATTGCCTGAGTACCGCCGGAGGTAAATTTTACTTCAATATTACCGTTATCAAGCTGTTTAATTTTCTGAGTCGGATGAAAATGATAGTTTAGAACATCATCTGTAACAGATTTATCAAATTCAAGCGTGATGTTTAGCGGTGCTTCCTGATATATTCCAAAAGAATTATTGCAATACTCTCTAAAGTTAAATTTCTCATCCTTGTCAAAATATTCTTCAGTAATTTCAAGATTTTTTATTTTATCAACCCTATAAAGCCTCAAATTATTTACATATTCATTAAACCCAACAAGATAGTATTTATCTGATATTATTACTCCATAAGGATTTAAAGTAATTTTACGATTTCCTTTATCAGTGAGATAATCAAACTTAATTTTCTTAAATGACAACATTGCACTTCTTAGTAATTCCAGGGTTTTAGGGTCTGCTTTTACTCTTGAATACTGTCTTACTGCGAAGCCTTCAGATTCTATAACAGCCTCAATATCGGTTTCTAAGGCTCTCGCATTCTTTTGGGGTGTTAAAGCTTTTATTTTTAATATCAATTCATCAAGCTGTTTTTTTCTATTTTCATCATCAGACAGACCTTTTAAATACTCTAAATTGGCGAAATCATCAACGGAAAAGGAAATTAAAGAGTTCATAGTGCCTTTTACAAAACGCCAGCGTTTTTTCTTATCGTAAGATGGCATTTCTTCGATTTTTTCGGGGAACATTTCAAATAATAATGTTTTCATTCGTTCCGCTGATCGTCTTGAACATTCAAAATGTTTTCTGATATCTTCAATACAAAGCCCCGTGAAACTGGTTTGAAACATCATAGCCAACTCTATTATTTGTTCAGCTTTATTTAATCTGGACATATTTTATCCTTTATATATTTTGAATATGCAATATCTAAATCCTTTTGAACTTTTTCCTTTAATTCTTCTACGGTGTATTTTGATATATCAATTTTTTTATATAAATACATTTCTTTATCATAGCTATAACCACTCCAGGTATCTGTACTCTGAGGCTTAAAAAACTCACTGTATTTTTTGCACAAGTAATCATAGCCTGCTTGTTTATTTTCTTTATCTCCACGTCCGTTTTTTGGCTTTGTTATACCACATTGAGCCTTATGTAATCCTGCATAATAGCGGTATTCCTTTTCCCATAAACTTATGCCAAGGTAGCACAAATCGCACCTTTTTTCTTCATCATCATCCCAAGCTCCCGGAAAATAAAAAAGAATATCACTAAATACTTTTAAATCTCTGCCGCAATCAATACGTATTTCATCTATTTGTTCTTTATATTTAAAATCTTCCAGTACAGCTTCAGTTAATTTTGAAATAAAAATTCTTTCAATGGTTTTAGAAAAATTTATCTTTTCTGCTTTTTTCTCTATGTCCGTATCCTTGATTATTTCGATTAAATCACCGATTTTATCGTATAAATTAATAATAATACTATTTTTTAGCTTATTTAATAATTCCAAAAAATTAATGTAATTTTTAATTATTACAGAATCATCAGGTTCTATTGAAGAGTTTGAGTTATTTAATGCTTTCTGCAATCTTTTTTTTATAACTTCATAGGAATAATAATTCATATCCGATAATGAAAAAGTAGGTTCAAAATAACTGATTAATGTAATTTCTTTGTTTTTCTTTGGACATTCATCATAGTACTTTTTTAATTGTTTTTTATTTGGCATACATTTAAATTTATTTTCAATAATTATATGTTTATCATTTATTTTCAACAGCAAATCATAATGTTCTTCTTCTCTGCTAACTTCAACTATACTTTGTCCATCATAATCTTTGTAAAAAACAGAAGTAAAAATTTCCTGGTATTTTCTAATCATCCAAGCCCACACATTACTATGAAACAATTCTCTTGATGTTAAAGACATTGCAAACATTGCGTTATCGGATAAGTCTTTTATTGTATCACAGATTTTATATTTATTCATTTTATTTTCTTATTTTTCCTAACATTTTTATTCTACCACACATATATGACATATTTTGACATGGGTGCGAGTAATAATAAAAATAGGAGGATTAATCATGATAGAAAAAGAATTATTGGAAAAAGTTAAAAATCAAATTTTGGAGCCTAAAGACCCCCTATTTCAAACAGGTTTTAGAGATTTGGATTTATTATTGGCCTCTATTGAAAAATCAAGCATTATAACAATCGGAGCAAGACCTGCTATGGGCAAAACCTCATTTGCTATTTCTGTTATGCTAAAACTTTTAGAACAAAATAAAAAATGTTTATTTTTTTCTTTAGATATGAGTAAAAGCTATTTTATAAAAAGGATTATTCCGCCTCTTGCCGAAATTGATTTTTCAAGATTAAACAATAATACAGAACTTAATGAAAAAGAAAAAGAAAAAATCTCATCAGCTTTTGATAAATTATCAAAATTCAATTTAACAATTATTGATGGCGTACAAAAAATTGAAGGGATAAAAGAAAAAATTGAACAAGAAAAGCCTGAAATTGTATTTATCGATTATCTGCAATTAATTGATACACCAGTAAAGAAACAAAGAAATGATGCAATAGAAGATATAATGCGAAGTTTAAAAGATATTGCAAAAGATAATAATTGTATAATTTTTGTATTATCTCAATTATCAAGAGCAATAGAAAGCAGATGTGATAAAAGACCAATGCTTTGCGATTTAAGAGATTCGGGTGCCATTGAAACAATATCTGACGCTGTTTTATTCATATATAGAGATGAATATTATAACAAAGATATTATTGAAAATAGAGGTAAAACTGAAATTATTGCAGCTAAAAACAAATATGGATCTTCATATACATTTGAACTTTTATTTAGAGCGTCAATAATGAAATTTTTGGAGCCGATTAGAGTTTATGATTTTTAATAAAAATAAAATTTTTATAACAAAAGAACTTTATTATACGGTTAAATTTATAAAAAATCGTATAATATATGTTCCGAATGATGAATTGAAGAGAAATCAGAGAATTTTCCTTAAAGCAATAAAACGGATATATTATTGCAAAGTAAATACATTAAACTGTGCAAAAATTCATTCGGGCAAAAAGTGGATTTTAAAATTGGATATAAAAGATTTTTTTAATTCCGTGCCTTATAACTCTATTGAGGAGGTTATTAAAAAAGTTTGTTTAAGATTTAATAAAAATGAAAAATACCCTGAATATTTGTCACTTGTAACAGTCAATTCAAAACTACCGACAGGTGCCCCAACTTCAAGCCATATAGCAAATGCTTGTTTTTTGCCTATAGATAAAAACATACAATCTTTATGTAGTACTTTTGGGGTTGATTACACAAGATATGTCGATGATTTAACATTCTCGGCATATAATAAAGAAACTCTTAAAATCATAGAAAACGAAGTAAAAGGCATATTGCATTTCTACGGTTACAAAACAAATCAAAATAAGACAAAATATATATCCGATAATAAACAGCAAAATATTTTAGGGCTTGTGGTAAATAATTATAAAATAAGGCTGAACAAAGATTTTAAACGCAAAATTAGAGCTATGCTGCATAGTTATTGCGTTTTTTATAGCGACGGAAATAAAGATATAAAACACCTTGCCTGGGATGAGAAAAGAAAACAAAGCCTTAAAGGATATCTTTCATATATAAAACACGTTGATTGTGTATTTTATAATCAATTAAAAGAATATTCAAAAAAATTGTCACATAAATATTTTGTTGTTGTTAATTTTTAATACTTACAACCTCCGTAGAAATCAAGAAACCGACCTTAAATATAAGGTCGGACTTGAATTTTTACTGTTCACGAGCGTTAGCGAAGTGGACAATATCGTTCTTTGTGTATTTACCATGGCTAAAGGCGAAACGCCTGCCTGTATAATTATTATAATATGGTTTTACGTCAAATTGTGTCATATTTTAATTATGACTTATTTTGACATAAATATATGCAACAATAGAATAATTAGATATAATAAAACAAGAAGGCAAAATAAAATATCAAGAAATTTGCGGCATACTCAAATACGATGACAAACAATTAAAATCATTATGTAAAAAATACAAATACCAATCCAAATATAAAGACGAATACAATGTTTTTAGACTTTTAAATTTAAGAGAAAACAGCCACAGTGCCTTGTTCAAATGGTTAATTAACGCAAGAGGAAAAGAAAAAGATTCCGTTCACTATTTGTTTTTAAAAGAATTTATAAATTATCTTAAAGATATGAAATTTATTGAAACGGATGATGTAGATCTATTTATTGATGACTTTGCAAACGATATAACAATGGAAAACTGCACTTGTGAAAACTGTAAACAAATGGATATCTGTTTTTCATCAGAAAAGGCAAATTTTATTTGCACAATAGAAAATAAACTTGATGCAAAAATAAATACAGATACGACCACGAACAAAACACAAATAGAATATTATACCGATTATATAAATAAGGCATTTGAAAATTATAAAATAAAATTATTTTTATTTTTAAGCTGTAATGATATAACTTCAAAGACTCTGGGACACAGCAAAATTTGCGGTAAAAAAACGATACATTTTGGTGATTCCGAGGAAGATATTAGTGATATGACACTTTGTTAGTATCTTAAGAAATTAAACTATAAACAAATAGAATATAGCGATATAATTCTCTTACTTTATAAAATTTTGAAAAATAAATGCATAGAACCTGATGAATTCAAGTTTGACAAGAAGAAAAAATTGAAATCTTGGAAAAAATGATAAATTATCTCAAAGAAAAAAAATAATAAAAAAAACAAAGAATTAATTGCCAAAATAATAACAAAGATTAACAACAATGAATAAATCAAAGTCAAAGGTAAAAATAAAGATATTCCTTCAAAATTTAATTATTGCGATTTTGAAAAACTATTTAATAACAAGAATGAAAACTATATTTTGAAAATTATAGCCGAATATATTCAATATTTGGAATATTTTGCAAATTTTAATGACGGATATACAAAAATAGTTGATGTAGAAATTGATAATAAATTTTACCCAGTAAATTTTTGGTCGATAGAAGAGGAATGGAGGAAACGAAAATGAATGATTATTGGGAAACGTATTATAAAAAGTAGTTTTATTTAGCTGAAATTAATTTAAAAACAGCACTTGATGTTATTAGAAATAAGGACAGCACTTAAAAAATACTCCTGGCTTAGCTACATGAATACTTACAAGAAC
>CANPZN010000116.1 GCA_947588785.1 Candidatus Gastranaerophilales bacterium | reverse complement strand
TAATTTATAATAGGAAACTTCTTTTTGAAATACATTATCGAAGAAAACAACAATGAAATTCCTAAATAAAAAAAACAGGCATACTGCCTGTAAAATGGTGCCACGTCTCGGAATCGAACCAAGGACACAGGGATTTTCAGTCCCTCGCTCTACCGACTGAGCTAACGTGGCATAACCTTATAATTCAATACTATCAAAAATATTTTTTATGTCAAATGATAAATTTTATTTATATGTATTCTAACAAAGAGATAATCTTTATTCAAAATACAATGATTTACTTATTTTTTACTTATTTTGCCGTTTTCTATGTATTCTGAATAACTTAATATTTTTGCATTTATATTTTTTCTTTTAACTCCAATTTCTAGCCCAATTTTTGATATTTGACAAGTTGTAATTATTGTTTTACCTTCAATTTCTTCTTTATTATAAAAAATTTGTTTAAGCAATTGTTTATATAGTATAGGGTGTTTAAATAAGAAAAAATTTTCAGCTAATGTAGCTGATCCTTTTTTATTTATAATTTTTATTTCTTTTGGCAGGTAACATTCATTTTCTTTTAATAGTGGTTTATGATAGACTATATCAGTATTATAAATTTCATTAATATTTAAATGTTTAATTTCTAAAAATTGGTCAAGTGTAATTAATTTATTTGTGAAATTTTCAGAATTATTAATATAAATTCCGAATTGTTTTAATGTATGTAAACAAGAATCACAGCTGCAAATTATATATTTACAATTTTTAGGGATTGAGTTAATAATTTTATTTGCATTTTTTTTAAATTTATCAATGTCTCCATCTGATAATAACGGATAACCACAGCATTGGGATATAATTTGAATAATTTTCCCTCCGTTTTCCTCAATTAAATTAAGGGAAGCATTTTTATCAGAGGGATTTATATATTTATTATAGCAGCCTTCAAAGTATACAATTTGATCTTCATTGTTATTTAATCTGGTGTCGCAACCGTAAATTTGCTCACCTTTTAAAAACGCTACTCCAAAATTTCGCTCCCGTTCTTTATCTTGAAATTTCGTATTGACAGAGTTCGGTATTAGTTTAAATCTTTTTGTGATTTTTTTTTGAAAAGGTTGAAAAAGAAAATAAATTAATAAAATAATTTTAAAATATATGTTAAAAGTTCCGATTTTATTTTTATACTTTATTTCAGTAATAATTTTATTTGAATCAATATTACTTGGACAAAAGTTTTGACATAGATTACAATGTAAGCATAAATCTAAATTATTAATAAAATTTTTTGTTAAAGGTTTTTTATTGTTAAAGAAATTATTTAATATGATAAAACGTCCTCTCGGAGAATACATTTCATTTTTTGTTGCAATATAAACCGGGCAGACATATTTACATAGACCGCATTTTGAACATTTATAAATATCATCTTTTATGTCATTGTATGATTCCATAATTTTTATTATTATATAAAATTAACTTTACAACAATTGCAATTTAATTTTAATTATATGATAATAAAATTGTCAGAGTAAAATTTTCACACCTTGAAAATGTGAGTGAAAATATACGATGGCATATTGAAAAGGTGAGCAATTTTGCGGTTGCGATTAGATGCGAAAGGCTGCGACACCAGATTAAATGTTATGGCAGTTAAAGATTTTATAAAAAATAAAAAAAATTCATGGATAATGCTAATATTTGTTATTATTGCAATAGCTTGTATATGGGCATTTATATATGCAGGAATGATTACTAAATCTTTTAAAAACAAACTGTTAGATAATACATATGCTAATAAAGAAGCAAATATTGAAAGTCTTTTGGTTACAGAAACAAAAGACGGAGAAAAATTATGGGAACTATTTGCCGATAAAGGTTCTTACAGTGATAATAATAATATTGTTTTTTTAGAAGGAATAATCGGAAATTTCTATGATGGAGAAGTAGTAAAAGCAAGTTTTAAAGCAGATCGAGGAACATATAATTCAGTAAAGAAAAATATTGTATTGTATGATAATGTGTTAATAGTATATACGGATGCAACAAATATTTCTGCCGATAGAATAATATATGAAGGTAAAGGTAAGGATATTGAGGCATTGGGAAATATACGAATTGAAAAACCGAATGAGGCAATTATTTATGGAAATAAAGCAATATTAAAAGGTGATTTTTCGGATTTTCATATTGAAGGTAGAACAAAGACGCAATTTTATATGTAAGAGAATTATTATGAGAAAAAAAATTATAGGATTAATTGTTTCAGTATCTTTTATTTTATCAGGTATAGTTTACGCAGCTTCATTATCTGTTGAATCAGATTCACAAGAATTTAATGATAATGAAAGTAAAATATATTTAGAAGGTAATGTTAAAGTAAAAACCGGTGGTGTAAATGTTAATAGTCCAAGAGCTGTTGTTGAAATTGATCCTAAAAATAATAAAGTTAATAATGTTCAATTTAAAGAAAATGTTTATTCATATTTAATGCAAAATGGAAAAAAGCATGAAATAAAAGCTCAAATTCTTAAAATGTCTTTATTAAATAAAATATTTACAGCGGAAGGAAATACAATATCTTCAATTACTGAAAAAGATAAACCTTTAGTTATTGTCACGGCTGATAGGCAGGAATACAATAAAATTTCAAATACTATGAAAGCATATGGTAATGTAAATATATTGTATAAAGATGTTGAAACTTTATCAGATTCAGCAATTGTTGATTTAACTGAAAATAATGATGTAAAAGTCATTCATTTAAATGGTAATTCAAAATTAAAACAAAATAAAAGTAAAATTAATGCTCAAAAATTAACCTATAATAATATTACAGGAGAAGCTGTCGCTTTAGGAAATGTATATACAAATTTAATAACTGATGATAATAAAAAAATAGAAGTATGGTCTGATTATCAGTCTTATAACAAAAACATAAATGTTGTTAGTGCCTCAGGAAAGACGATTATAAAATATGAGGATTATACGGCTAAAGGCCCTAAAGTTAATGTTTATGCTGATAAAAAAACTAAAAAATTAAATGAAGCGGTATTCTTAGGACGTTCTAAAATTGAAACAAAAGGCAGAACAATAGAAGCAGATAGAATTACAATAACAATGAATCCTAAAGATTTTAAAGCTGAAGGAAATGTAAAATCCGTTTTGCCTAATATTGGCGGTTAATTTAATATAAAATTTTAATTTTGTATCGCATATATGGTGTTTGAAAATTTTTTTCAGATTCCGCATAGTTTCTGTATGTAAAAAAATAGTTTAAGTTAAAATAAAATTTTTATAATAAAATTGTAAATTTAGTGTGTTTGGGGTACATTTTAATAAGATTCCTTAAAAATCTTAAAATTAATCAAAATATAGAAGAATTGATATGAGTTGAAAATAAAACGATATCAAAAATCTATCTAAATGAAATTATAAGAGAATATAAAAATAGAGAGTTATGAGAATGGAGGTAGTATAAAATGTCAAAAAAGACAATTACGGTTGACGGTAACTACGCTGCAGCACATATTGCATATGCATTGAGCGAGGTATCGGCAATTTACCCAATCACTCCGTCATCTACAATGGGTGAATGGATTGATGAATGGGCATCACAACACAAGAAAAATGTATGGGGAAAAGAAGTAAGAGTTGCAGAAATGCAATCAGAAGCCGGAGCTGCAGGTGCTGTTCACGGTTCACTCGCAGCAGGAGCTTTAACTTCTACATATACCGCATCTCAAGGTCTGTTATTAATGATCCCTGTTATGCATAAAGTAGCGGGAGAAATGTTGCCTTCTGTTATTCATGTAGCAGCAAGAGCTTTAGCCGCTCAATCACTTGCTATATTCGGTGATCATACAGATGTAATGGGATGTCGTAATACAGGTTATGCAATGCTCGCTGCTAATTCAGTTCAAGAAGAAATGGATTTAGCTTTGGTTGCTCATTTATCGACTTATAAAGCAAAAGTTCCTTTCTTACAATTCTTTGATGGGTTCAGAACTTCTCACGAAGTTCATAAAATTGAAGAAATTTCATATGAAGATATTGCATCACTTGTTGAACCTAAATATATTGAAGAATTCAGAAACAGAGCATTAAGACCTGAAGCTCCTGTTTGTAAGGTAGGAGCACAGAATACCGATGTTTATTTCCAAGGCAGGGAAACAGTTAATAAGTACTATAATGCTGTTCCTGATATTGTTCAAGAATATATGGATAAAGTAGCAAAAGTTACAGGCAGACAATATCATCCGTTTGATTATGTTGGTGCTCCTGATGCTACTGATGTTATTGTTGCAATAGGTTCAGGATGTGAAACTATAGAAGAAACAATTGAATATTTAAATTCTAAACGTGGTAAAAAATATGGTTTGGTTAAGGTAAGACTTTATAGACCATTTGATGTTAAACGCTTCAATGATGCACTTCCTAAAACAGTTAAACGTATAACAGTATTGGATAGAACAAAAGAACCCGGTTCAATAGGAGAACCTCTATATTTAGATGTCGTTGCCGCTTTAGAAAATAAAAATATCAGAGTAATCGGAGGAAGATATGGTTTATCTTCTAAAGAATTTACACCTTCAATGGTATTTGCAGTATATAAACACGCTGAAAATAATGGTTTCCATGGATTTACCGTAGGTATTGAAGATGATGTTACTCATAAATCATTAAAGATTGAAGAACACATAGTAACCGAACCTGAAGGTACAACAAATTGTATGTTCTGGGGCTTGGGTTCTGATGGTACCGTAGGTGCTAATAAAAACTCAATTAAAATTATAGGTCAATATACAAATAAAGACGCACAGGCATATTTTGCTTATGATTCTAAAAAATCTTTTGGTGTAACTGTTTCTCACTTAAGATTCGGTGATAAACCAATTAAATCAACCTATTTAATTACTGCACCTGATTTCGTATCTTGCTCTGCTCATGCTTACATAGGCAGATATGATTTATTAAAAGGTATTAAAGAAGGGGGTACTTTCTTATTAAACAGCCCATATACTAAAGATGAAGCTTTTGCACATTTAACAAGAGATATGCAAGAGACTATTATCAATAAAAAAATTAAATTCTATAATGTTGATGCGGAAAAACTTATTAAAGAACAACCCGGATTAAGAGGTAAAGGTGCAAATACCGTTATGATGGTTGCATATTTCAAAGTTTCCGGAATTATACCTTTTGAACAAGCTTTGGAAGGTATGAGAGAAATGACAAAGAAAACCTTTAAGAAAAAAGGTGATGACGTTGTAAATATGAACCTTGCTTTAATAGATGCTGCAGTTAATGCAACGGAAGAAGTTCCGATTCCTTCTTCATTAAATGGTGTACATTCAGCTGAAGATATTAAATTGATACCTGATAATGCAGATGATTTTGCTAAAAAGATTATAGAACCTTCAATGCGTCAAAAAGGTGATGATATTCCTGTAAGTGCAATGAGTGTTGATGGTGTTATACCAACAGGTACTGCTTGTCTGGAAAAACGTGCAATTGCTCCGCGTGTACCGAAATGGAATCCTGAAAATTGTGTACAATGCGGAATATGTGCAAGTGCATGTCCTCATGCCGCAATCAGAACAAAAATTGCAAAACCTGAAAATTTGGTTAATGCTCCTGAATCATTTAAAACAATTGTTGCAAAACCTGGTGATGGTGAAAAATTTAAAGTTCAAGTATATTGC
>CANPZN010000115.1 GCA_947588785.1 Candidatus Gastranaerophilales bacterium | reverse complement strand
AAATGATTAAAAACAATTTTTTTACTCTCTCTCTTAATATCCTCGTGTTTATTTGATGTTTGCATACTCTGCAAACATTTTTTTTATGTTTTTATAGCAAAATAAATTTCGGTTGTTTTTAAGATAAGTATGAAAATAACACCGATTTTTAATATATATACGAAAAATAATATTACATTTAGCGGAAATAATGATACATTTGAACAACGGTATGAATATATGCTGAATGAAGGCATTGATAAGCAATCAGCAGAAAGAATTGCGAAATTAGATGATACACAATACGAGCGCGCAAAAATTTTAACTGATTTAGGCACTGTTGATTTTTTTATAGATAAATTGGCAAAAAGTAAAGAAAAAGACTATAAAAAAGGATTAAGGCTCATAAAAAAAGGTTTTATTGATGAAACTCTGCCCGAAATATTAAACGGGCAAAGGAAAGCATACAATAGAGCCATAAGGCTTGAAAGAAACGGAATTGATCCGGAAAAAACCACAGATTTTATTTACTTGGATGATAAACAGTTTAATGAAGCAGTACAACATTTAAAACAAGGTTTAACACCCATAACGGCCTCAACTCTTGCAGAGAACAATAATGAGGCGGAATTGAACAATCTTTTAGCTCAAAATATTGACATTGAAACGGCAAGGGATATTATGTCACTTACCCCGGAAGAAAAAAGCCGTTATCAAAAATATATAAATATGGGATTTTGTCCCGCTAACGCAATAAATCTTGCATTACTCGAAGACGATGAAACAAGGCATGTTTCAAGTTTAAGAAAGATGAATATTGATGAAGACTACATTTGCGTTTTCACAAGTTTAAAAGGGAAAGACTATAAAAGGGCATTAGAACTGATTAACCAAGGTGTTTGCTTCGCCTATATAATGAGAATAATAAGTTTAGAAAAAGGTGAGCGCGATAATAAAAAATATAATGAATATTTATCAAAAGGTTTAAGCAAAACATCAGCTTGCGCACTTTCTTTACTTGATGATGACGAAAGAAAAGCATTAAAAGAATTAATAAAGATAAATCCTCAAATGGCTCAGCTTTTAAAAGATGAATATGATGTAACAATAGAAGAACGGCAGGATACATGCGAATTTGAAGCAATATTTAAAAAGGTTATTCGCACAAAAAACAAAAGCAAAATAGAAATAATACAAATATTTAATCAAAGCGGAAAAACTCAAAAAAGCAGGACTGAAACATATAAAGACGGCAGTGTTTCATCTTATCAAAACAGCGGAGAATATATTTTTAAATCAAAATATGATAAAAACGGAAATTTAAAAGAATTAATACAATACATTCCCGATAAAATAACCCATGGAATAAAAGGAGTAGTTTATACAAAAGCCTCTACACTTCTGAAAGGGGTTTATGAAAGCACTTATTATGATATATCTCAATTTAGAGAAAGCGGGCAATTAAACAGCTCAAACAAAATTGATTACCCGTTAAATAAATCAGTAAAAGGAAAAGGAATAACCATTTCTTCCGTCACACAAGAAGCAGACGGGAGCATAAAATTCACGGAAAAATTTACAGCAGACGGATGCAAGGTTTATAGAGAATACAGTGAGAAAAAAGACGAAAACGGAAAAATAGTAAAAAGCAGTTACATATACAAAATCACCGATAAAAACGGAAAATCCTTAATGGACATATCAAGAAGCACAGAAACATACAGCAATGGCAGAGTTAAAAATATAATCAACGGAAATGAATACACACTAACCTTTGACGATAAACATAAAACCGTAACAATCAGAAGCGGTAATAAAATAAGAACTATTAATTTAGGGAAAAAACTCGCCTATTTCGGAAAAGAAAAACTATGGCAAGCTGCAAAAGACCTCCCTGCAGATATTTTAATTGATATTGATAATAATATTGAACACTGGAATTACACGGATGAAGAGTTTTCTTCAATGAACGAACGTTCTTTTAAAATATATACGGGACAAAATAAATCCATAATCGGTCATGAATGCGGGCATATAAAAGCATTAGAAAATCCTAACATTGAGAAGGACGAAGAATTACAGGAAATATATAAAAAAGAAATGGCATTATATGAACAAACAATGCCTCACCACGAACAGAAAATTGTAGAATATTTCTCGCCTCAAGCAAATTTAAGCAATTCAATAGGCTTAAATGAATTCATTGCGGAAACTAATTCAATTTTAATAACATACGGATACAATATCAATATATTATCAGACAGAAGCCAATTTTTGGTAAGATATTTTCCTAAGACAATCGCTAAAATTGCAGAACTTATGGGCAGAAACTCTAAAGCAAATATTATATAAACATATTTTTTAATGATATTTTTTCAATATTATTTGCAACTCCTGCCAAACATCGTGCCAAAATATTTTTTGTTCTGCCTCTGTTAGTTTTTTCCGCATATTGCAGTTAGGTGTTTTTTATACTTTAGAAATAAAATATTTTAATTATCAATATTTTTTCTATTATTTTATTTCAACAAAAAAAATTAAGAGAATTTATGTCGCCTTATAATATTAAAATGCAGGCTTGGTATCCTTTAGGACATGGAAACATAGAACTTTTTGAAAACGAAGTTTTAAAATCAACTGCAAAAAAATATAATAAATCGGTTTCCCAAGTTATTCTAAGGTGGCACATTGAAGAAGGTATTATTCCTATTCCGAAATCAACGTCAATTACTCATATTAAAGAAAACTTTGAAGTATTTGATTTTTCGCTTGATGAGAATGATATGACAAAAATTCGTGCTCTTGATAAAGAAGTTGGCTCGCACAATCCCGATAATTTATCAATTGGCGAAACTTTATTAAAAGCATATAAAATTCACGATTAACTTGCCGAAATAATCAAACTAAGTGTCTCTTTACAATAGTTAAAGCCACACTTGAACATTGAAAAGAATATCCGATTCACAAACATGCAGACTACGAATTTTTAGATTTATACAATTTAGGATTATTTTTGCCAAAATTTATTTCTGTATTTTTAATTATAATTTTATTATATAGAGCAATATTTGGTCGATATCTTATAAGTAAATCGAATTAATTTTTAATTGTTACTTTATATCCCATTTCGCGAAGCTGTTGAGCAGCAGCTTCTTGTATTTTCTTATATTCAAATACATCTTTTTCTAAATTTTGTCTCTCCGCAAAATCTATTAAACTTCTCATAAAATTTAATTCTTGTAAACATCTGCAAAACTTATCTGCAGGAGGATTATTTTTAAATTCTTGATAAAATTTTTTCATTTGATCATATGTTATAATTGAAGTCATAATTTTACCTTTCTAAACAATATTGTTTTATTAAAAATTTATTTGTTGAGGTATTGCAATTTTACCTTCTGTTAATTTCATATATAAGTTCATTATATCATTTAAAACTTTTGTATCTCTATTATAAACAAAGGCAGTCTGAAAGCCTTTTGCATTTGTATAATATACAAAAGGTGAACCCTGAGTATCATATATTTGTGACACATTTGGATTTATAATATAATCTCTGCCATTGTAAACGATAAGACCTTTAGTTATTAAACTGGTAACTTCAGCAACAAACTCCTGATTATCGGTTAACGCATAATCACTAATTAATCTTTGTATATCACTGTTTTGTATTTGTAATTGTCCTATTCCTGAAGTTGTTTTATTTTTGTCTATAATACCTTTTCCATATTTATCTGACAAAAAACTGTTATTACCTAAATTGTAATCACTCATGTGTGCAGTTTCATGATATATAATGTCCCTTACATAATCATAAGGACAATTTAATCCGTCAATAGAATTAATAAAGATAGTATTAGGATTTAAAGGGCAAAATACACCCGCTGCCATATTACCAGCAAGATCTGGATTCGGTGCAAACAAATCTGTTATATATACTTGCTCGGGAATAGGCTGCCCTGTTGCCCCCATATTAAATAAAGCCTCACGAATTGCTAAAATTTTTGTATCATCAACAATCTGAAGTCCTGTTAAATCCATATCATATCTTACTTCGCTGGATAATATCATATTATTATCAACATTAATTTTAATTTCTTGACCGTTAACATTGATAGTTAAATCAGATAATTTTGAATTGTATTTTCTTTTTCCATGCATAAGTTTGTTTATCTTGTTCCAATTATCATTAACATTAGATACACTGCATAAACTTATTGTTCCAGTTCTTCCAAGATTGTTTAAAATAGATTTTGATACCTTGTAATTAGGATCAATGTCACTAATTTCCAATTCTTCTGCAAGCATCTTTCCTATAATCATATCTTCAAAATATGCCATATCTTCATCAGTAAGAACTTTTGAATCTTCTATATATTTAACTATATCTTCACTGCTAACATCACTTTTTGAAAGCATGTCATATATTTTATTTTGTTCATAATATAAACAAATATCTTCAATATTTTGTTTTGATGATATTGCATCCCAATTTAATATTTTAGATTCATTGACCATTTTTAATGTACCGTCATAATCTCCGGTAGTTTTATAATATTCAATTATTCTTTCTGTTTCAGCCGAGCCATATGTTTTATATATTTGTTTATCAGATATTCCCTTTGATTTTAAATATTCATAAGCACCATCAACATCATTGGCTTTAAATATAATATCAGCTTCAGCAAAAGCCGTATCATAGTATGACTTAATTTTTGCCCCGGCAATACCTGATAATATACCGAGTAATTGGCTGATACCCTCTCCGGCTAAATCTATTTCGCCGGTTATTACTAAATCTGATAATAAACTTAATGCGGTATCTGTTCCAACTTCTGCAGCCCAGCCTACTATAACTTCTAAACTTTTGCTTGCCCCTCTTGCAGCTGCTCCTGCCGCTGCAGCAACATGGGCACTTTCTGCTACTCCGTTAATGGCCATACCTGATAAGTATAAAGCTGCGTCTTGAAATGTTTCTTTAAATATTTCTAACGCTTTTTCTTCTGACAATCCATCTTCTGAAGTTATGGAATCAGTTAAATCTAAAGCATTATCTAAAAATGTACCCAATAAGGAAGTGTATCTACCTGCAGTCATTATTGCTCCGCCGACAGGTGGACAAGCAAAGGTTAATAGTCCGCCTGCTACCATCAAAGCCATACCTGTCATTTGAACTGCACTACCGACTGTGTTTTCTATACTATTTTGTTCCAAACAATATTCATCTATTATTTTTTGAAAACAACCGTTTGTTCCAAAGACTGATAATTGACTTGACGAATATTTTGCCTGTACGGCATTAATACTAAAATTCATTTCTTTTTCAAGGGTTTGATTAAAATCATTAATTAAACTCTCTAAAACTTCATTTGAATGTAAATCAATCATATTTGGCCATTCAGCAAGGCTCCAAGTTTCATCTGAGAGTGTTGATTTTACTTGTAAATCCTTGGTTATAGTTATTTGTTCTTTGTGGGTTATTCCCGACCATTTTTCTGTGTTATAAACAATATTATTTAATACGCCGTTTAATTTATCCAGAGCCGTTTCTTCTCCGTAATATTCTACAAACAGGTTATATACATCTTCCATTGTTGGACATTTTTCGAGATTACAAACCTCACCGACAAAATTTCCTATTTGGGTTTCTCCTGCAACAATAAAGGAATATAGCTGTTGATATTCCAAAAATTCCGATAAGTTCTCTTGATTATACTCAACACCTGTCCA
>CANPZN010000114.1 GCA_947588785.1 Candidatus Gastranaerophilales bacterium | reverse complement strand
CGTTCAGCTCGTCCTCATATTCTCGGGTTCGCTCGCTTTCGCTCGACTTCACCCTACGGAAAATTCGCTGTCTTGAAATTTGCTCTCTTGGGGCTTGTCATTCGCTCGCTATCGCTCTAGCTCATTTCAGCCCCTTCTCTACTCGGGTTCACTTCGTTTCTCCCTTTCGCAAATTTCGCCACATTCAGAACCAACAAAATTTTCTCGAACATTTTTGTTGACTTCAAAAAAAATATTATTATATATGAAGTATGTTATTTGAATTTTTAAAACAAAATCATGAATGCAAGCATACACATATACCTTTAGACGCAGATGAAGCATACTGTCCTGATTGCGGAGCATTAGTTCATAATAAATGGTATATTATACGCTGCAGCTGTTGTAATATTAAAAGAAGTTCTCATTTAGAATATAATGAAATTAAACCGGATACCAAATATTGTCAAAATTGCGGCGGAACAGATTTTTATATTCAAAAATTTGATAAAATTAATTTAACAGATATTAATTATGCTATTTTAAAAAAAGAAGTTATTTCTCAAAAAAGAGTTTATTCAAAACAAATCTGGATAGAAAAGGAAGAACAATTATTAGCCGAAAATAAAATTATAGGCTATTTAATCTAATATCACAAATTTAAAAGCCCCTAATGGGGGCTTTTTCATACTTTTAAAATTTTATTTAATTATTGTTGAGACTTATCCAGTTCTTGAATTTTATTTATTATACTATTCAATACTTCTTCCGCTTTATCATTTGGAACTTGACATGTACCTGCATTCATATGTCCTCCGCCTTGATATTCATACATTAAAATACCCACATCGATAGGACAAGACCTGTTAATGATTGATTTTCCGACTGCAAATACCGTATTTTCATTGCGTAAACCGTTGAAACAATGAATTGATATATTACATTCAGGATGTAAAGCATAAATCATAAATCTGTTACCGACATGAATAGTATCTTCTTGTCTAATATCTAAAAGAGCAATATTTCCAACAACTTTTGTACATCTTTCCACTTGTTTAATAAATTTATCTTGTTCTTCAAAATATAAGGAAATTCTTTCTTTTACATCAGGATCTTCCATAATTTCTGTTATAGATTTTTTTGGACACAGATCAACAAGCTTTAACATTAAATTATAATTAGAGATTCTAAAATGTTTAAATCGCCCAAGTCCCGTTCTGGGATCCATCAAATAATTTAATAATACCCAATCTTTTGGATTTATTACATCTTCTTGATTAAAACTGGTACAATCAGCTCTATCTACGGCTTCCATTAAATCATGCAAAGTAGAAGAAAATCTATCTTCACCTCCAAAATATTCATATATTATCCTTGCTGATGAAGGTGCTGCAGGTTCAATTATATAATTTTCTTTTACATCTTTTGTTCTTATTGATTCACTCGAGTGATGGTCAAATGCCATATAAACACCGCTTGAATATGGTAAACTTGCAGTTATATCATGTTCCGATAATTGAATTTTTCCATCTTGTACATCTTTCGGATGAACAAATTTTACTTCATCAATTAAACCCATTTCTTTTAATAATGCTGCACATACTAACCCGTCAAAATTACTTCTGGTATACAGCGTATAAATCTCACTCATAATAGTCCTCATTTTCTAAACAACCATCTTCTTAATTTGATATTTATTTTTTAGTACTTACCATTGCTGTCTTGTAAAATTCGTTATTTTTTAACAAAATTTTCTTAGACATTCCTTCATTATTATAATAACAATTTTTTTTAAATTTTTCAATATAAGCTGCTAAATAATCTAATAAAGTAACCTATTAACAGCGAACCTTAAATTTACTTCCTTCGGATTCAAGATTAGTTGTCTATTATTCACATTATTAAATCCGGGAAAATATTTCACTATATATCACCTTTTTATGAAAATTCAGTCAGGTTGTTTTTAATAGAAAACCTTTCATTTGTTTTGTAATTTTACTTTAAAGAACTAATTAACTGTTTTATTGCATTTTCTTGTATTATTATCTCTTCTATTCTTGATTTTGTTTGCTCTATAAGTTCAGGTTTAGCATTTGCCATAAATTTTTCATTATTAGTTCTTGCTAAAAGATTTGTCTTTTCTGAAATCAGCTTTTCTAATTTTTTATTTTGTCTTTTAATTTCTTCATTTAAATCAATAAGCCCTGAAAGTGGAATTATAATTTTTGAATTACTTACAACGGTTGAAGCTGATTGTTTTTCTGTTTTGTGCGATTCATCTACATATTTTATATTTTCTACTTTCGCCAAACGATGAATATATGATTCAACATTTTTAAATACTTTTTCTTCATTTTTTGGTGCAAGTATTTCAATATTTACTTTTGCTGAAACTGGTATATTAAAACTTTGCCTTACATTTCTCAAGGATTTAATAGTTTCAAATACGAGTTCCATTTGGGTATTTTCTTCTGTAAATGAAAGTTTTTCTTCAAATACCGGATATTTTGAAAGCATTATTGCCTTAACATCCGTATTTTTAGGCAACAATTGCCAGATTGTTTCCGTAATATGCGGCATTATAGGATGTAATAACCTTAATGTCATATCCAGAACATATCTTAAAATCCTTAGAGTATTAAGTTTTAATTTTTCATCCTGAAGTTGAATTTTAGCTATTTCAACAAACCAATCACAATATGAATTCCAGAAAAAGTCATATAAAGTATGTGCCATTTCACCTATTCTATAATTTTTAATATTATCATTTGTTTCTTTTGCTGTTTCATTTAATTTATTAAGAATCCATTTATCAGCCAAAGTAAGATTTTTAAAATCGATTTCTTTATCATCAACACCGGAAAGATTTAATAAAACAAATCTTGAAGCATTCCAGATTTTATTGGCAAAATTTCTGCCATACTCAAATTTTTCGTCGCTGATTTTTATATCTTGACCGCCATACGTACAAAGTGAAGTTAAAGTAAATCTTAAAGCATCACAACCATATTTATCGATAATTCCAACGGGGTCAATTGTGTTTCCTTTGGATTTCGACATTTTTTGACCATTTTCATCTCGGATTAAACCATGTATATATACTGTTGAAAATGGTGCTTTGTCAGTAAATTCTTCACCCATAGTAATCATTCTTGCGACCCAGAAGAAAATAATATCGAATCCTGTTACAAGAGTTGATGTAGGATAGAATTTCTTAAAATCATCAGCTTGTGTATTTGGCCAACCCATTGTTGAAAATGGCCATAAACCCGATGAAAACCAAGTATCAAGTACATCTGAATCTTGTGTATATTTAGCAGGGTCAGGATTTTGTTTAGCTACAACCATTTCTCCTGTTTCATTATTATAATAAGCCGGAATTTGATGTCCCCACCATAATTGACGAGATATACACCAATCACGAATATTAGTCATCCAGCCGAGATAATTTTTTGTCCATCTTTCCGGTACGAACTTTATTTTACCTGATTCAACAGCTTCAATAGCAGCTTTTGCTAAAGGTGCCATTCTTACAAACCATTGTTCGGATAATAACGGTTCTATTGTAGTATTACATCTTTGACATTTACCTACATTATGTTCAATAGGTTTTATTCTTACCAAGCTGTTATTATATTTTAATAAATCTACAGTTTTTTGACGTGCTTCTTCACGAGTAAGACCTTGTATATCAGGATGAACTTCCGCACATTTTTTCATCTTACCTTCTTCATCTATAACCCATATAGGTTTAAGGTTATGACGTTTCCCTACTTCATAATCATTAGGATCATGTGCAGGAGTGATTTTAACAGCACCTGTTCCAAAGTGTCTATCTACATATTCATCTGCTATAATTGGTATTTCTCTTCCGGTTAAAGGAATTAGAACAGTTTTACCTACTAAATCTTTATACTTATAATCATCAGGATGAACAGCTATTGCGGTATCTCCGAAAATTGTTTCAGGTCTGCTTGTAGCTACTACTATTGCTCCGGGTTCATTTTTTAATGAATAACTTATTTCCCATAAATTGCTTTTTTCTGTTTCATAGTCCGTTTCAATATCAGATATTGCACTTTGACATCTTGGACACCAATTAACAATATATGCACCTTTATAGATTAGATCTTTTTCATAAAGTTTAACAAAAACTTCTTTTACTGCTTCAGAACAGCCTTTATCGAGTGTGAATCGTTCTCTTGAACGGTCAAAAGAAGCACCAAGCCTTTTAAATTGATTTAAAATAGCACTTTTATGTTCATTTGCCCATTGCCATGTAAGTTCAACAAACTTTTCACGACCAAGATCAAATCGACTTTTACCTTCCTGCCTTAACTTCTTTTCCACAACATTTTGAGTAGCAATACCCGCATGATCAGTTCCGGGCATCCAAAGTGTTTCATAACCTGACATTCTGTGATATCTAACAAGAATATCTTGCAAAGTACCGTCTAAAGCATGTCCCATATGTAATACACCGGTAACATTCGGTGGCGGAATTACTATTGAATATGGTTCTTTTTCACTTTTTGCATTAGCTTTAAAGCATTCATTATCTTCCCAAAACTTATATATTGCCTCTTCAGTTTCTTTTGCATTATATACAGTTGGTAAATCCTCTATTTTTAAAGTCATTCTGTTTGCCTTTTAATGTCAATTCCTTCACAAGTTATATTATACGATAAAAAATTTTGATTTTTTGAATTTTATTAAAAATACAGTTTATTTTTCATTTAAACTATAAATATAATAATGGGAAATTTTTCATGAAACACAAAATTATCAAAATAATATTTATAAATATTTTTTTATTAGTATTTTTCTTTTGTTTTATAGAGTTTCTTTGTTTAGTAAAAACATATAACTATAATGTACACTACAAAAATGAGGAATCAAGATTATTTAAAGGTCAAACTCTATCGAGAAAAGAAAAACTTAATTCTATCATATTTTTACTGAAAAGATATAAAAAAAATACTGTTTATTATAAAAAAGAATTTAGAAAACCTATAGGATTGGAATATAAAAATGAACCCGTTATATTATTAGGATGTTCCTACAATTTTGGATATTATTTAAAAGAAAAAGAAACATTTCATTATATACTGGCACATTATACAAAACATCCGGTTTATAATCTTGCCATTGTGGGAGGATCATTAAGAGATAGTTTATATATTCTAAGAAATAACGATTTAAGAACTAAATTAACAAACAATACACCTTTTGCAAAATATTTTATATATACTTACATTCCTTCCCATCAAAAAAGATTATTTTCTAATTTTCGTATAATCTCACCTAATTTCAAACCTACTAATAATTATAGTGAACTTAAATATTTTGATGATTTTTTTAATAACAGAACCTATATCGGATATTGGTACAATTTTTTTGCCGTTGATCATATTATCAATAAAGAAGAAAAGTTTAAACTTATGAAATTATATTTTAAAGAAATAAACAAAGAAATAAAAAAATATTTTAAAGATGGAGATAAACCTTCAAAATTAGTAATATTTGTTTATTCTGATAATTCAAACTTTCCTTTTGAAGAATTGGAAAAAGATGGAATAATTATAATCAGAGCAAATAAATTGCTAAATATTAATATAACAAATAAAGAATATATGCTTCCTGACGGAAATCATCCCAACGCAAAGGCTTGGGAAGTTATAGTTCCTGTATTAGCTAAAGAATTAAATTTATAGTAATATAAATACATGGTCATAATTTAAAGGATTGTATGAAAAAAATTTTTTTTAATATATTTCTTCTTTTAATTTTT
>CANPZN010000113.1 GCA_947588785.1 Candidatus Gastranaerophilales bacterium | reverse complement strand
CCGCTCTAGCTCATTTCAGCCCCTTCTCTACTCGGGTTCACTTCGTTTCACCCTTTCGCAAATTTCGCTCTCTTGAATTTTCCTCTCTTCGGACGAGTGCTTCACTACACTTCGTTTGTCGTTCAGCTCGTCCTCATATTCTCGGGTTCGGTGCAGCGGCACCTTTAAAAGTTTGGTTTAACTTATTTATATTTGTCTCTAAACTCCTTTCGTGCAAGTGTCCCCTTTGGCTATACGAAATTCCGTTAATCCAACTTTAAACCGGCTATGCCGGCACCCTACGGAAAATTTGCTCAAGTTCCTTATTGCGAAATATTTTCGGACAAGTTTGAGCAACTTTTTTTGCGATATCGGATTAAATTAAACAAAAAAAAGGGACAAATGATGTCCCAAACAATTCGGAATGTAAAAGAAACTTTTTTTACTATCCATCGTGTTTAATAAGTCAGGTAGGTTAAAATTATAATTACTTCTATTTTATTTCTCTTTTTTCTCTCTTAATATCTTTATGTTTATTTGTGTTTGTATTTCTTACATATATATAAAGTATTTCTTATATAAAAAATTGCTATTTCAGAAATAAAAAATATATAATAAATTAACAAAATTTAATAATTAATATTCTGAGTAAGAATTTTTTGAAGGGCAAATTCAATTAAAAATAGTCAAAAAGGGGGTTGTTGACAAAGAATTATGTGTAAGATAAACTTAAAATGAAGTAAGATAGGTATATCGCCCATAAATGCTTAAAAAGCTGCGATTACCTCAAATGAAAGGAATAAAAAATGTTCGCAATTATTGAAACAGGCGGAAAACAATATCAGGTAACAGAAGGACGTTATGTAGATATTGAGTTGCTGGAAAATGAAGCAGATTCAAAAATCGTTTTTGAAAATGTAGTAATGCTTGTAAATGGTAAAAAATCAAAAGTCGGTCAGCCATATGTAAAAAATGCAAGTGTTGAAGGCAGCATTGTAAAACATGACAGAGCAAAAAAAGTCATTGTATATAAACAAAGAGCTAAAAAAGGCTACAGAAAAAAACAAGGACACAGACAAAACTTTACAAGAGTTATGATAAACAAAATCAGAACATCAGCTAAAAAAGCAGATGGAACTTCAGAAGAATAATTATAAGGAGAATATAAAATGGCTCATAAGAAAGGTGTCGGATCGAGTAAAAATGGTCGTGACAGTGAAAGTAAACGATTAGGTGTAAAAAAATTCGGCGGTGAGGCTGTTAATACCGGAAATATATTAGTACGTCAAAAAGGAACAAAATTTCATCCCGGAAATAATGTTGGCATGGGAAAAGATTATACCCTGTTTGCATTAATTGATGGTGTTGTCAAGTTTGAACCACACAGACGAGATAGAAAACAAGTTAGTGTTTACGCTGAATAATCAAAATAAGTAAAACAAAACTAAAAGAACAGCATATGTTGTTCTTTTAGTTTTGTTTAAAAAAATTTCACCACTTTGGCGAATTTTCCGTAGGGTGCCGGCATAGCCGGTTTAAAGTTGGATTAGCTTCAAGACAAATATAAATAATGTTAAACCAAACTTTAAAGGTGCCGCTGCACCGAACCCAAGAATATGAGGACGAGCTGAACAACAAACGAAGTGCTGTGAAGCACTCGAGCGATACAAAGCGAATTATTAAGCTGATATGCGAAATCAATTAGCTTGTATCCCTATGAAGCATAGTGTTAAAATGAAAAAAAAATTCAACATAATAAAGTGAATCCGAATATGTGAGTGGTGAAGTTGACAACAGTGAAGTTAAAAGTGGAAATTTTAAAACAAATTGATCACAATAATTGCAAGGCTTGCAATAAAGGGTATTTCGATCAAAATCTCAAATGTTTTCGTCTTACATTCTCTGTTTGTAATCCCTTTTTTAATATCTTACTAATCAAAAAATGTTTTTTAATAATTATTTAAATCAATTTAACAAGGAGTTTTATGCATAATAAAGGTTGTATATTTTTAGATGAAGGAATTAATTTTGATTTAAATACTGTTTGTGATTGTTGTATATCCCATAATGACGGTAGAGGTTTACCAATTCTAATAGAAAATTACCACGGAGAAGAAATTGATTGGGAAAATCTTTTCGCAACAAAAGCACAAAGAATAAAAGATTTTCAAAAAGAAATAATATTTGATTGTCAAGGCTGTTACAAAATTGATGATTACACATTTAATCAAACAAAAAAAATTTCTGAATTTCATTTTTCACACTGTCGAAGTTGTAATTCAAAATGTATTTATTGTTCTGATTTATATAGTTCAGGGCCTCTCAATTACAATACATATCCGATTATAAAAGATTTAATTGAAAAAGGATATTATAAATCAGGCGGAGAAGCAACATTTCAAGGCGGTGAACCTACATTAATGCATAGTTTTGATGAATTAATTCATCTGTTTACTTCCAATGGTACAATAGTAAGAGTACATACGAGTGCAATAAGATATTCACAAACAGTAGCAAATGCATTAAAAGAAAATAAAGGTTCTGTAGTAATATCTATAGATTCCGGCTGCAGTAGTACATATAAAAGAATAAAACAAGTAAATGCTTTTGATAATGTTTTGGATACTATTACAAAATATTCGCAATCAGCAAAAGAAAATCCTGAAAATATAATAATCAAATATATAATAATACCCGGCTATAATGATTCAATAGATGAAATTGATAAATTCTTTCTGCTAATGAAAAAATTAAATATAAAAAAAGTAGCTCTGGATATTGAAATTCAATATGCCCGTAAATATGAAAATAAAGATGTTTCTAAACATATTTTTTTCATAGTTGACTATTTCAAAATGATGGCTAAAATTAATAATATAATATGTTTAACATACAGTTTTCTATCCTATGTATTAAATAATAGATCGGTAGGTGAATCTAAATTAATTAAATTCAAACCTTTATATAAAATTTTGGTAAATTTAAATAACGATAAATCAAAAAACATCGCCTATAAAAGGTAAAAAGTTAATTAAAATTAATATAAATGATACATTTACTAATTTTGAGTTAAAATATATTATGTATAAAATAGCTAATTAAGTATATAAAGTTGGATACTTAAAAATCGGTTTGTATGAAATATATTATTCAAAAGATCTTGAGAGTTTAGGTATAACTAATGATTAATACAACTACGAAAATAAATATAAATGAAAAATTAAATAAATCAATTGATAAGTTTATTAATGAAAGTGGTTTCTTACCAAATAAATGGGAAAAAATTAAAGAAATTCAAATACAAAAAAGAAATATATTTTTTAAGTTCTTAACAATTGACACTGTTTTATGGAGAAAGTTCTCTTTTAAAAATTCATTGGAAAAATATTCTTTAAAAAATAAAAATGGCAAAATTTTGGGGAATTTAGATATAAAAATATATAAAGATAATGTTTATATAATAAATTTAGACATTAAAAGTATTGCTGATTTCAATGAAGTGTTTATTAAACTTGTTCAAATCGCAGTAGAAAAATCTATTTATAATACTACTGATAAAGAAGTAAAGTTTAACTTATCAATGCCTTTATTGTTAAAAAATAAAACAAAAAAACTTCTTCTTATTAATGATTTTATTATTGAAGAAAATCAAAGTAAGTATGAGAAAGAAATATTTGGTGAAATATTTATTTTAAAAGCAAATTCTTCTTTTCTATGGTTAAAAAAAATAAAACAAATGCCTATTTTAATAAATAAATGATATCTTTGAAAAACTTCATATATATATATGATTTGATTCTTAATTGAACTGAATACAATTATATAAGTATGTACAGTTGTATTTAGAAGAAACAATGTCAGAAAATTTTGAATATAATTCATATAAAAAAATAAAAAGATTATCGGATAATGAACTTGAAAGTTTATGGATGTCTTATCTTGCTGATAAAACAAATAAAAAGCTAAGAGATCAAATCATTATTCAATATATTTATTTAACAAAATATGTTATAGGAAGAATAAAATTAAACCTTCCACAAAATTTTACGATAGATGATATTACGAGTTTTGGGATTGAAGGATTAATTGATGCAATAGAAAAATTTTCACCGGAAAAAGGTGCTCATTTTGAAACTTATGCAATTATGAGGATCAGAGGAACAATTATTGATAAAATTCGTGCCCAAGATTGGCTTCCACGGAGTACAAGAAAAAAAATTAAAGATATAAAGCAGGCAACGGAAAAACTAAAACAAGAGCTGGGACATAATCCGTCAAATGATGAAATTGCTGCTTATCTGGGATTGGATAAAAATAAAATTGATTCAATTCTTTCTGAAGATACGGCTATAGGTTCTTTATACGATAAAAAATACTCGGATGAAGAAGGTGTTGAACTTATTGATACAATTGAAGATACTAATTCTGTTAATCCTTTAGAAAAACTTGAAGAACGTGATGTCAAAAATGAACTTCAATCTGCACTTAAAAAACTTCCCGAGCGTGAACGAATGGTAATGGTGCTTTATTATCATGAAAACATGACCTTAAAAGAAATCGGTGAAAACATTGATGTTTCTGAATCAAGAGTTTGTCAAATTCATGCTCAGGCTATTATGAAATTAAGAAATATTCTTAATTCTAATAAAAATGAAAAAATAAATTCAGTTGTCAGAAAATAACTTATAATTTAAAACGTAAAAAAATTAAGGCAACTAAATATACAATGTTACGGTAAAAATAGCTAAAGTAGTTTATTTATAACTATTTAAGCTATTTTTTTATATAAAATTAAAATAACATTTTTTATGTTTATAAATTTAGTTTTCTTTATTTTGATAGACAATTTTAAAGTCGAATTTTTATAAAAATAAGGAGATTAAAATGAAAAAACATATTGCTGAACCTATTAAAAATAAAAAGGATATTAAATCAGTAGAAGAATATTTGAAAGAACACAATAAAAGAGATTATGCCCTTTGGGTATTAGGTTTAAATTCAGGATTAAGAGTGTCGGATATTGTGAGTTTAAATGTTTCTGATGTAGTAGATAGAACTCATATTACTATTATTGAAAAGAAAACTCAAAAGAGAAAATCATTTTATATCAATGATAAATTAAAAAAAGTTTTAAAAGATTATACTAAAGATAGAAATATAGATGAACCTTTATTTTTAGGTAAACAAGGCAAAAGATTAAATCAACGACAAGTATATAGGTTTTTAGTTGATGTATGCAATAAAGTAGGAATAAAATCGAAAGTTTCAACACATACTATGAGAAGAACTTTTGGATATCATCATTATCAAAAATACAAAGATTCTATAGTTTTGCAGAAAATTTTTAATCATTCAAGCCAAAGAATAACTTTGATGTATATCGGAGTAGAACAAGATGAGATAGATTGGACATATAAAAATTTTGAACTTTAATTTAAAAACTTGTCTTATAATGATACAAATTATGACAAACCTCAATTTATATTTAACAATAAAATCGTATTTATATCAATATTTTAATAATTTTCAAAATAACTATAAAAATTTATAGCTAAATTTTTAAATTCTTTAAATATTTTGCATTTTGAATTATAAATAGCTGAATTTGTATCAAAATCGGCTAGTTTTATAAACCTGATAAACCTCAAAAGAGGTTTAAATGGCAAATGAAAATTTAAAGAAGGCGAAAAAAGCCAAAAATGATGAATTTTATACACAATGGGTTGATATTGAAAAAGAAATAATGGCTTATATTGATTATAATCCTGAGGTTTTTAAAGATAAAACTATATTATTACCCTGTGATGACCCGGAATGGAGTAATTTTACAAAGTTTTTTGCTCAAAATTTTGAAGCATTTGGCTTAAAGAAATTAATTAGTACAAGTTA
>CANPZN010000112.1 GCA_947588785.1 Candidatus Gastranaerophilales bacterium | reverse complement strand
CTCGACTTCACCCTACGGAAAATTCGCACTCTTGAATTTTCCTTTCCCTCTTACAAACTAACCAAACGGATTTAATATCTTCACTTGTAAAAAATCGATGAAACAATTACAATAAAAAGGTAGTTAGTTTTAAGGGATTGTATTATGACTTATTGTGAAGAGAAAAAAACACCGTTTACAAGCATAGAAGGTAAAAATATAATTAGTGAAGCATTGAAGATTTTGGGGAAAAAACATTTTGCATTCATTGCCCACGCAAATAGTTTTCCTGCAGAATCTGGTAAGAATAGCGGATTTGGGACAATAAATTCAAATGCCGCAAAACAATTAATAAATTTTCTATCAGGAGTATTTACCGATATACAATTAGGGCCATCAGGGAAAACGAAATCAATAGATGCTTCACCATATACAGGTACAATTTTTTCAAATAATCCGTTATTTATTGATCTTGAGCAATTAACAACAAGCAAATGGGGGAATATACTTTCAACAGAAACATATAGAAGGATTACAGAAAATAATCCCAATAAAAATACAAATAAAACAGCATATTCATATATATTTAAAGAACAAGATGAAGCATTAAAAGAAGCATATGAAAATTTTAAGAATGAAAGCAATGAATTAAAAGATAAATTTGAAGGATATAAAGAAAAAAATAAATTTTGGTTAGAAAAAGATGCATTATATGAGGCATTAAGTGTTGAACATGGTAATGATTATTGGCCGATGTGGAAGAATGAAACAGATCAAAATTTATTCAATCCGAAAAACGAAGAAGAAAAAATAAGAAACAGAAAAAGAATAGAAGAACTGCAGGAAAAATATAAAGAAGTAATTAATTATTATTCATTTTGCCAATTTGTAATATCGGAGCAAAATGAGGAATCAAGAGAATATGCACTAAGCAAAGGAATGAAAATGATAGCCGATAGACAAGTAGCATTTTCAGACCGTGATAACTGGGCATATCAAGCATATTTTTTAAAAGGTTGGTATTTAGGGTGTCCGCCTGATTATTTTTCTGAAGACGGACAGATGTGGGGATTTCCGGTAATGGATCCAGAGAAATTATTTAATAAAGACGGCACACTTGGTGAAGGTGGATTATTAATGAAAGAACTATATAAAAAGATGTTCACGGAGAACCCCGGTGGAGTCAGAATTGATCATATGGTAGGTTTAATTGATCCGTGGGTATATATTGCAGGCAAGAAACCGAAAATAGAAGAAGGAGCAGGCAGACTTTATTCATCACCTGAACATCCTGTTTTATCGAAATATGCAATAGCAACAAAAGATGATTTAAATTATGAAGTTGAAGCTGATAAAGAGGAAAGAATTTTAAAACTTACGGAAGAACAAATAAGGCAATATGGAGCGTTAGTAGAAAAGATTGTAATAGGTGCTGCAAAAGAAGTTGGATTAGATAAAGATTCAATAGTTTGTGAAGATTTAGGAACACTTACATATCCAGTTGTAAGCGTAATGAAAGAATACGATTTACAGGGAATGAAGCTAATACAATTTGTAGTACCTGAAAAAAGTGATCATCCATACCGTTGTAAGAATATAACGGCAAGAAGCTGGGCAATGGTAGGGACACATGATAATGAGCCTATAGCGATGTGGGCGAATAAGACAATAAATACGGAAGCAGGATATTTGAACGGTAAAAATCTTGCTCAGGATTTATGGCCTGATGCAACAGAAGAAGAAAAAGAGCAAATAGCAGTAAGAATATCAAAAGATGCATCTTTTTTAACTCAAACAAAACTGGTAGAATTATTTGCTTGTAAAGCAGAAAATATCCAAATATTTTTTACCGACTTTTTAGGATTATATGATGTATATAACCGTCCCGGGACATCAGGTGATCAAAATTGGTCATTAAGAATACCGGACAACTATGAAGAAGTATATAATCAAAATTTAAAAGAAGGAAAGGCATTAAATCTTCCGTTAATTTTAAAACTTGCAATAGAAGCAAGAGGAAAAGAATTTGCGAATAGAAACAAAGAGATAATACAAAAACTTGAAAGTTTAATATAAAGAAAAAGACAGGTGAAGTTTAAAAAATTTCACCTGTTCATTTTTAAGATTGGGGAAAAAATGTACGAGTTAAAAGTGGAAAATTATTTTTCAGCGGCTCATCATCTGTTAAATTATGAAGGTGAATGTGAGAATCAACATGGGCATAATTGGAAAGTTGAAGCATATTTTAGAGGAGTAAATCTTGATAAATCTAATTTATTAATAGATTTCAAAATATTGAAGAAAGAATTAAATAATATACTCAAAATACTGGATCATAAAGATATAAATACATTAAGTGAATTTAGGAATCAAAGTCCTTCAAGTGAATTTATTTCAAAATTTTTGTATACGAAATTAAAAGAAAAATTTCCGAATACTTATAAAGTAGCCGTATGGGAAACGGAAAAAGCGTGTGCAAGTTACTTTGAGGAATAGAGATGACAATATTACAAGCGATAATAATGGGAATAATTCAAGGATTAAGCGAATTTCTACCGATATCAAGTTCCGCCCATCTTGTTATTTCATCTAATTTATATAAAATATTAATAAACGATGATATAATCCAAGAATCTAATCAAGAAATTTTTTTAGATATTATGCTACATTTTGGAACATTAATTGCCGTATTAATATTTTTTAGAAAAGAAATAATAGAGATTTTAGAATCATTAGGAAAAGGAATTAAAACAAAAGATTTTTCTGATAAAAACGCAAAATTAGGATTATACATTATTATAGGAACATTTATAACAGTAATAATAGCATATCCATTGAACGAGATTGCGGGCAGATTAGTATTTGAACCGATATATGTAGGATATTTATTGATATTGACGGGGATTTTATTATGTTCAAGTGAAGTATATTCAAAGAAAATTACTGAAAAAAAATGTGATATAGAATTAAGGACATCAATATTAATGGCGATTTGTCAAGGATTAGCCGCATTACCTGGATTATCACGCTCAGGATTGACAATATCAGCAGGATTATTATCGAAACAGAATAGATTATCTGCGGCGAGATATTCATTTTTATTGAGTATACCCATAATATTAGGGGCTTCAATGCTTTATCCTTTGATAAAAACAGATATGGCAGAATTAAGGGAATATAATTGGAATGCAATAATAATAGGGACAATAGTATCAACAATAGTTGGATATTTATGTATAAAATATTTTCTCAAATTTGTAAGTAAGTATTCACTTGCATTTTTTGGATATTACTGCATAATAATAGGTATATTAACATCTGCATTCTTTTTATTTATATCAATGGGGTTATAATATGAAGAAAACACTAAAATACATAAAAGATAAAATAGGAGGATATAAACCTGAAATTGGAATAATACTTGGTTCAGGCTTAGGAGATTTTGCTGATAATTTTGAATCAATAAAGATATCATACAAAGATATTCCCGGCTTTGAAGATTCAAAAATACAAGGGCATAAAGGGCAACTTGTTTTTGCTTCAATTGAAGGTAAAAGAACCATAATAATGCAAGGCAGATATCATTTTTATGAAGGATATTCGCTTGAGAAAATAACATATCCAATAAAAATAATGAAGAAGTTGGGAGTTGAAATTCTTATTATAACAAATGCAGCAGGTGCAATCAGCGGAGATTATGTTCCGGGAGAATTAATGTTTATAACTGATCACATTAATTTTATGGGAACAAATCCTTTAATAGGTAAAAATGATGAATCTTTGGGTACGAGATTTCCTGATATGTCTGAAATTTACAATAAAGATTTAATTAAAACCGCTGTTGATATAGCAGAAAAGCAGAAAATAAATTATCAAAAAGGGGTTTATGTAGGAACAACCGGGCCGAGTTATGAGACTCCGGCTGAAATAAATATGTTCAGGCGTTGGGGAGCGAATGCCGTAGGTATGTCAACAGTTCCTGAAGCAATAGTTGCAAATTACTGCGGTATAAAAGTACTGGGAATAAGTTGTCTTACGAATTATGCAGCAGGTGTATGCGACAGTCCTTTAAGCCATGAAGAAGTAATAAAAACAGCTGATAAAGTTAAAGAAAATTTTAAATCTTTATTAACAGAACTAATAAAAGAAATTTAATCCGATGTGGCAACTTTACGGTTGCTCATTTAGTTTTAACAAATAACAGTTATAAAAGAGAGTGCAGTATTTGCACTCTCTATTTTCAATCCGTAGTAGTTGCCGATTAATAATTTAAACTGTTTGTTTTGTCATATTTAGGCATTTAACAACGGTATCAACAACCATTTGTTGTTCTTCAGGAGTAATTTCAGGGAACATCGGAAGCGACATAACAAGTTTTGTATCTTTTTCTGTTAAAGGTAAGTCACCTTCTTTGTAGCCTAAATCTTTATGAAGTTTTTGCAAATGTAGGGGAACGGGATAATAAATCATAGCCCCGATACCGTTTTCTTGAAGAAGTTTATGAACTTCATCACGGTTTTCAATTCTTATAGTATATTGATGATAAACGCAATATGAATTTTCAACTTCTTTAGGAGTCAAAATTTCAGGATATTTTGAAAACATTTGATTATATCTGTAAGCATTTTCACGTCTTTTTTTGTTCCAATCATTAATATAAGGCATTTTAACTCTTAAAATAGCAGCTTGAATTTCATCAAGTCTTGAATTAACGCCGAGTTCATCGTGGTAATACCTTATAGCACCGCCATGGTTTCTGAGAGCTATAATTCTGTTATAGAGTTTTTCATCATTGCAGGTAATCATACCGCCATCACCCATACCGCCCAGGTTTTTGGTGGGGTAGAAGCTAAAACATCCGAAATCGCCGAACGAACCTACTTTTTGACCTTTAAATTCCGCTCCGATTGCTTGGCAACAGTCTTCAACCACTTTTAGATTATGACGTTTTGCTATATCCATAATTTTATCCATTTCAGCAGGCTGACCATAAAGATGAACAGGGATTATAGCTTTTGTTTTTGAAGTTATAGCAGCTTCGATTTTATTTGCGTCAATGTTAAATGTATCAGGATTAATGTCAACGAAAACAGGAGTTGCACCTGCCAAACCTATTGCACTTGCTGTTGCAACGAAAGTAAACGCAGTTGTAATAACTTCATCACCTCTGCCGATATTTAAAGCTCTAAGGGCTAAGTGAAGTGCGTCTGTTCCCGAATTAAGTCCTACCGAATATTTTGTTCCGACGAAATTTGAAAATTCCGTTTGAAATGCTTTATTATGTTTTCCTAATATATAAGAACCTGAAGCTAATACTTCAATTACTTCTTTTTCAATTTCTTTGCCGATTTTAGCATATTGTCTTTTTGAATCAAGAATTGGTATCATAATTTTCTCCTCTAACACCTTATATTTTTAGTTTAGCACAATAAATTAGTGTCTTTACATAATCTTAATAATGTCAATAAAAAATTTGAAAAAGAATGCATACAACCTATATTTTTTAATTTTTATAAATAATTATTAATTTTTGTAAATTATTTTTTAAATTTACTAAAGAAGAAAAATATTATTCCTTTAAAGTTGCCGCTGCACCAACTGTTGCGACACTGGATTAAATAAAAAGAGTAAAACGCCACAGGGTAGACTTTAGAGTAGTAGGATAGTAGTAGGGTAGTAGGGTAGTAGGGCATCAGTAGGGTAGTAGGGTAGACTTTAGTCTACCGTCCATTATTTTTTATTATTTACAAAAAAATAAATTATAAATTAAATAAACAAATAAAGTTTTTAAAGCGATACTTTGTTTTTAATTTATCAAGGAAGTAAAAACCAAAGAGAGGTAGACTAAAGTCTACCCTGCTGCCTAAATTTTAAAAAATTCGCTGTAGCAAAGTTGAGACACTAAATTAAATAAAAAAAGGTAAATAAAAAAAATTAAAGTTCATATCGGAGTATAGTAAAACTTCTTAGCGAAGGAATAGAAAAAGCCCCGTCTGTCTGAAGGCGTAAGCCT
>CANPZN010000111.1 GCA_947588785.1 Candidatus Gastranaerophilales bacterium | reverse complement strand
CATATCCGCCTGCTTCAGAAGCTACGGTAGAAGGTAATACGGCAGGGTTAAATCCGTCAGAAGCATTTCCTGTCGGAGTATTTCCTCTTAAAAAGACAAAATATCCGTTGTTACCGTGTGTTCCGTCAGCAGAATATTCAACAGTATATTTGTAAACAGGTGAATATACGTTCCATTGTTGACCTTGGGTAGGTGCTTCTGCAATTTCGGTATTTACAAATCCTTTTATTGATTCATCTGCAAAATCGACAACTGTTTGCATATATAATGAATCACTTGTAATATTCATATCTTTTACATTAATATTGCCATTAAAATTTTTGCCAATACTATAATTATCAGCTGTAATTCTACCCATTTTGGCATTTTTAAGGTCTACATCCACCATATCAATATTGATATCGCCGTTATTCAAACTTAAATCTGTCAAATGCAAATTATTTAGGCCCAGGTTAGTAATTTCAAAACTTCCGCCATTCATTGTAAGTGCGTTATTTTTGAAATCATTTACATTAACAAGTGTTGTTGTACTTTCACTATTGTCTATTTTTTGATTTTCAACTTTACCTGTAATGTTTGTAGTTGCCTTATCAAGTTTTAAATTACCAAGAGTATCAGATGTAACAGTTCCATTAATATCTGTCTTTCCTTTAACTGTTAAGTCTTTATTATTTGTAATTTTGGATGAATCTTCCAAAACTATTTCTTCTAATGTTAAAGAACCGTCATTGTTAATATTGTCGGCATTTTTGAGTGAAAGTTTGGATAATGTAACAGATTGGTTTTCTTGAATTTCAGAGAATAAATTTTGATGATTAACATCTAATGTATTTGAGCCTTCACCGATAATTGAAATATCTTTACCTTTTAATTGCTCAATTTCTCTTGTAAGTTTTTGTACAGCGTCTTTTTTCAAAGTAAATTTTTTAGTAATATTATCATCAACTTCAAGTTCAGCCCAAGCTGCTAAGTTATCTCTCCAGCCTACAACTTTAATACTATCGTTTTCTGTTTCGGTTTTACACAATCCGAATTCTTTTGCAAGTATATCATCACTGGTCATTTCAGCAGTTGCTTCTTTAACGGTTTTTATTTCTCCGTTTAATTTAAGTTGAAGCTTACCATCAGATGATTTTACAATTTGAATAATATGCTCTTCTTCATCTTTTGCATTTTCTTTATAGCCTTTAAGTACATCTACAACGATACTTGATAAATCAATAAAACCATCTTGTGAACTTTTAGTTATAGTAAAAGTATCTGCTTTATCTTGTTTAGGGTCGCTGTTTAATTGTATATCAATTGTATATTTACCCGTTCCGTTAGAATTTAGTTCTTTAAATTGATAGTCAGTAAATTTAGAATCTGCGGTGTTTACAATACCACTGTTAACGTTAAGGGCGGAATCTTTAAATATATCGGCTTCAGCACCTAAATTAAGTGTTACATTTTCTAAAGTAGCATTTGCATTAAGAATTTTATTATTTAGTGTAACTGTTGAATTATCATCTCCTGTTATTTTTAGGTTATAGCCGTCAGAACCATTAATAATATCATTAAAAAGGATTTTTCCTTTATTTTTTGCTTCTAACGTTAAAGTTTTATTGCCGTCTACATAGATAGCTTCTTGTATTTTATTTTCTGAAGCACTTACGTTGTTATCTGTGAATTCAGAAGTACCGTTATCTGCTAATATTGTTAAATCTTGATTTGTCCATATAGCTCCTCCGTGTGCTTCACCGGTACTTGATAGTGCAAAATTTTGAACAAATGTAACATTTGTCAAGTTATTTAAAGTACCTTCATTATAAATAGCACCGCCTAATGCTTTACCTTCCTCTGTTTTTGCATAGTTAAGAAAATATTCTTTTCCGTTTAAATTGATTGAAGATTTTGCAGCATTATATATAGCACCACCTTTAGCACCTGTTTTACCGGTAGCATAGTTATGGTAAAAGTCACTATTAAAATTGACTTTATGATTTGAACTTGCGTTAGCATATAATGCTCCGCCTTGGCTTTCATGTTTTAATGATTTTGCATAGTTTCCGTAAAAGTCACCGTTAATTTGAACATCTGTGCTTCTTGCAAGTTCATATAAAGCACCGCCTTGAGAGCTTACAGGTACTTCGGGAGTTTCCGATTTATTATCATCATCATGTTTATCACCTTCTGAATTAGTGTAATTATGTATAAAATTACCTTCTATATTGGAAATACCGGTAATATCAAATATGGCACCACCTTGCCCCTGGTTTCCGCTTGCACTATTACCTACAAAATCACCTTTGATTTCTGTTATTTTAGCACCGCCGCCATTAAATATAGCACCACCATCAGCATATTTCTTTGCATATGCTTGGTTGTCTATAAAATCACCGGTAATTTTTCCTATTGTGCCGTTAGTATTGTATAAAGCACCGCCATATCCGTTATGCTCACCTGTTGACCTTGCATAGTTTGAAATAAAATTACCATCTATGCTATCTATACTTGCACTTGTTTTTGAATCACTATCACCATTACGAATGGCACCGCCGTTTGAATCGACTTTTGCACTAATGAAGTTCCCGATAAAGTTTCCTGTTATTGAGCCTATATGACCTTTTCCGGAGTTATAAATTGAACCTCCGTTGTTTACACCGTTATCTTCTATTTTGCTGTAATTATGTATAAAATCACCAACTATATCGGTTATACTACCTTCATTGTATATACCGTTGCCATAGTGAGAACCGGATGTTATATGATTTCCTATGAAATCCATATGAATTGATTTTTGGGTTTCATTTTGCTTTACATGTAAAGACTCACCTTTTTTATAATGATCATTATCATCATAAAGTGCTTTATATTCAGTTACTTCATCAGTTGGTTCAAGAACATCTCTGCCAAATTCATCTTTTCCCCATTTGTAATATTGAACTTTAGAGCCTGTTCCTTGCAAATCTCTTTTGATATCAATTTGGTAATATTCAACTGTTAAATCTTTAGTTTCAGGATTATATTTAAATGTATATACATTACTTTCATCTTCTTTTGAAGGTGTTAATGTATATCCGCTCTTTTCTTTGAGAGTCGGTTCAGGTTTAGTTTCTTCTGCAAAAATTGTATTATTGCTGCAAATACAAATTATGAGTGCAGCAGCCGCTAATGATTTACCCTTTCTCCCCCCCCCCCATAAGCATTTTGACACTATTTACCCTATCTTTAATATCATTCTTTTTCATTTTCTAATCCCAAAACTTAATAAACACTTATTTTTATTTCTATTCCACGATTTAATAAATTATAAACATAAATGTAAAATTTCTAATGGTCAAAAACCTTAAAATTATTTCAGATACAGGCTTTGAAAAGTTTACAAAATTAATAATTACATGGCAGAACTTTAATTTTCTCCGTAGAAATAATTTTTTATAAGGGATTTATGCCGTATCTATTTAATTTAGTGTCGAACCTTGTGCTTGCTCATCGCAACCGTAAAGTATTGGCATCGGGTTATTTCAATATATAATTCCGAAATACCATAATAAAATTGCAATAAATTGAAAAGGTATTTTTATAATTTCAACAATTTTATGCGGTGAATCTTCAATTTTTTCTTTTATATCTTCATTTCTCTCTTCTTTTATTTGATGTAAACGTTGTTTTTCTATAATTTTATGCATTATTTCATTATTTACTATTTCATTATTTATTTTATCTTCCAACGTATAATGCTCTATTTTTAAAAGAGTATTATTTTTATCATCGATTATTAGTTTGCAACCTTGTTGAATACCTAAAAAAACATTAGATTCTTTTGACTTACCCAAATATTTCATTTTTATATCGGTATTATTTACTTTATCAGAGTCTAAATCTTCGGGAACAATTAAAGTTTCTTTTATTAATCCTGTTAATGGATATAAATTATCATATATAAACGGTACTTTTTGATTTCCGTCTCTATCAATTATTCCCCATTTATAGCCTTTTCTCGCTATTATGGAATCAGCCTCAGAAAATGAAATTCTAATTAGTGCATTAGGCATATTTCGATTTATCATTGAATATGAATCCGGAAATAAAAAATGATAATCTTGTGTAAATTTTAACGTTTTTATTTTCTTTCCGTTTTTATAAAAAATCAACTCATTACTTGCAGATTTATGCTTATCAGATACATAAATTACAAAACTTTTTGGATAATTTTCAAACGAATATTTAAAGTTTGAATTTAATGCTTTAAATAATTTATCTGCAGAATTTGTATTTTTTATTGTATCTATTATATCAATACTTTTTTGGGGTATAAAATTTACTTTTTGTTCTTCTAAGTACCTTATTTTTTTGGCTTTAAAGACTTCTTTTAGAGTAAAAATTAAATTTCCGTTTTCAATTTTTACTTCTTCATCATAAAAAGTAGGATCTTCATTAGCTATCCACTTGGGGATATATAACGGATGAATATCCAATATTTTTAAAATAGCAGGGCTTATAATAAAACGTTCTTCTTCTATTGGAATAATAGGTGATTGCAGTTTTTTATCATATTCTATAGAATCCTTTTCGATACTAATTTCATTAAAATAAACATTTTCTTCCGTTCTTACCGGCAGGTAAAACCAACCCGTATCGGGATAATTTTCAAAATTTAAACCTTCTATGGAATTATAATAATTTTTAAGAATTTCAGGAAAATTACAATCAGGGCAAGTAAGTGTAATTCTATCGCCGTATGTGTTAACAGTTTTTTTTATTTTATGACGTTTAATTTCCTTTGCACTATTTTTTTCTATATTTTGTTCACTTTTTATTAATTCACCTTGAGATGTTATATCATCATCTGCAAATACTTTTAGTGATATAAATAAAAAAGTCAGAGATAAAACAAATAAAACGAATTTTTTCATAAAACCACCTAAATTTGTAAACAAAGTAATTATACCATTTTTACCCCCCCCCCAGTGCAATATGACAATTTTTAAACTTCGGTAAAACAGGCAACCTTGATTATTTAGTGTTCAAATTAAAGATAATAAAGAATCTAGTGTCGCACTTTACCTCATACTGTATTGAAATTTCTTTCATTTAAGTTTATCATTCGTCTACCTTAGGTTGTATTCATTTCGTCTTTTGCTAAGGGGACTTTGTCCAAATTCGCTCACACTCATCTCCGTTACGCATACAGGCTCACAATTTTCAGCTTCGCCTCAAATGGTCGCTTTGTAATGTGCCTTAGTACAAAATTTACCCGGACATTTTTGTTTTCGGATATGTTAGTTCCGCATAAACAGGGAAATGGTCGGAACCTATATTTTTTCCGTTCTTATAACTTTTTACTCTTATATCTTTTGAAGTTAAAATGTGTTCTAATGTTACTCTTAAAAATGGAGGATGAAATGTATTCCAAGTTCCCTTATAAATATTTCCCACTTTCGTTTGAGCGTCATTTAACACTTGAGATTTTATATATTTTTTATAAACAGGAGAAAAAGCAGTGGAATTTAAATCTCCCGCTATTATTAAATTTTTATTTTCTTGTTGGGCTATATAATTTATCTTTTCAAACATTTCATTTCGTCTAATAAAATAATCCTTTTTTACTGGCGGCAATGTGTGAATAGCATAAATTTTAAAAATATTTTCTTCTTTTTGTATCTTTGCATTAATTACAGGTAGTTTATAGTCTGTCCAATCTTCTATTGAAAAATTAATTATAGGAATTTTAGAATATAATGCTATACCAAAATTCCCTAAATTTAAAGGATATTCTATATTGAAAGGGTAATCTTGTTTTATTTTATTAAGTTCTTCAATCCAAATATCATTGACTTCCTGCATTATTAATATATCCGGTTTATTAGTTTCAATCTCTTGAATTACTTTTGCGTAGTTCCAATTTGAAGTTAATACGTTAAATAATCCTATTTTTAAACTGTTTTCATAGGGTTGATCAGGCGTTCTTATCCAATATGGAGATAGATCTATAAAATTCATAATTAATAAACTTAAGGATAATATAACTCCCGCTATAAATTTTTTATTACGAAATGAAAGGTAAATAAATATTATAATAAATACTATTGAACAATA
>CANPZN010000110.1 GCA_947588785.1 Candidatus Gastranaerophilales bacterium | reverse complement strand
ATGATGATGGAGTTTTTCCGCCATTTGTATAACCTGCTTCAAATGTCATATTTTCAGGATCTATGGTTGCCATTCTGGGTCTAAATATTTCATTAATTAACCCTTTGCCTGAACCTACATCAGTTAGTAGGGTAGACTTTAGTCTGCCTTTCTTTTGTTTTTATTTTATTCATTTGATAAATAATAGAGTTTAAAAATGTAGGATAGTTAGTAGGGTAGACTTTAGTCTACCTTTCATTATTTTTTATTTAATTATTTTTTTGTAAATAATAAAAATTACGTTCTTTAGCTTCGTATAGATTACTTCTAAGCCCCGCTTTAGTCCCATAACTCAGGTCTTTAAACAAACGGGGCTTTATCTATTCTTGAATTAAGAAGTTTTACTATACTCCACTATGAACTTTAATTTTTTTTATTTACTTTTTATATTTAATATATTGTCGTAACCTTTAGTGCAGCAGCACTTTAAAAGTTTGGTTTAACTTATTTAAATTTGTCTTGAAATTCCTTTCGCACAAACTTATTTTTCGTTCTCCTTTGGCTGTACGAAATTCCGTTAATCCAACTTTAAACCGAATCTATTGGCACCCTACGGAAAATTCGCTGTCTTGAAATTTGCTGTCTTGGGGCTTGTCATTCGCTCGCTATCGCTGTAGCTCATTTCAGCCCCATTTTTTCTCGGGTTCACTTCGTTTCACCCTTTCGCAAATTTCGCTACGTTCCGAACCAACAAAATTTTCTCGGACAATTTAATAATGTAAATTTATCTTAATAAATAAGGAAAAAAGAAATAAAAAAGGAATAAAAAAAAAATCATATGTTTTGAATTTTACAGTAGAGAAGGGTAAAAACATATGAAGATTAATATGCCTTTACAAGGTAAATATGATTATAGAATTCAAGAAAGAAAAATAACGAAGAATTGGCGAAATGGGGAGAGAGAGGAAATAAAAGAATTTCCCAAAATATATTTAGGAAGAGATTTAGTAACCTTTGGGAAATTAATAAAGAATAATAAAATAGATAAAACAAATTATAAACTTCCTTCCGGATGTGAGCCGGACGAATTTCAAATAGAAGCCGGAGAGCATATAGAAGAGGGGAAGAATATACTTGTAGATGCTCCTACCGGAACAGGGAAAACAGCAATAGCACATTATGCAATAGGAAAGAATATAAAAGATGGGAAAAAGACAATATATACGACTCCATTGAAAGCATTGAGCAATCAAAAATTAAGTGAGTTTAGAAAAATATATGGAGAAGAAAATGTAGGGATATTGACAGGAGATAGGAGAGAGAACGTAGAAGCTCCTATAATGATAATGACGACAGAAGTATATAGGAATATGGCATTGTCAAACGTATATGGAGATACGGTAGGGCTAATGCAAAATGTAGGGAGTGTAATATTTGATGAATTTCATTACTTAGGTGATATGTCAAGGGGATCAAATTGGGAAGAGTCAATAATATTAGCTCCAAAGGATGTACAGATAATAGCATTAAGTGCGACAATAGGGAATCCTGAAAAGATAGTAAGCTGGTTTAACGACTTAAAAGAGAGGAAAGCGGAACGAGTAACTCTGCCATCCGAGAAAAGATATGTACCATTAAAATATGACACGATAAAGACAGCATCATATTATGAATTTTTAAGACGAATAAAAAGAGCGAAACAACAAACAAGAGAAGAAGAAATAAGTAAAAAACCGACGTTGAGTGATTATAATAAAGCAGTAAAGAAACTGGACGGAAAAGATCAATTACCGGCGATATTTTTTGTATTCAGTAAAAGATTTTCAAGGGAATTGATAGATTATTTAGGCGAGAATGGAGAAGATTTAACAACGCCGAAAGAAAAGAGAGAAATATTAGAAATAGTAAATAAATATAAGGAAAAGACATATATAGGAAGCGGAATAAATATAAATGCACTGGAAAAGGGGTATGCAGTACATAATGCAGGAATAATGCCGGAACAAAAAGCATTAATAGAAGAATTATTTAATAAAAAATTATTGAAAGTAGTAGTAGCAACAGAAACGTTGGCGGCTGGGATAAATATGCCTGCAAAGACAGTTGTAATATCGAAACCATATAAACCGAGTGAGAGAGAAGAGAACGAGAAATTAACTGTAAATGAATTTAATCAAATGGCAGGGCGAGCAGGCAGAAGAGGAATAGATGAAGTTGGCTATGTATATGCAATGATAAGTGATATAGAAACGGAAAGAATATTTCAAGAATTGAATACATCACCAAGTGATGCGATAGAGAGCCGATTTAATCCGGATTATCCGTTTATAGCCGGATATTATGAATATAATGAAGATAACGAGAGATTGAAAGAATTATTTGATAAATCATTTTATGTAAAAACCGAGAAAGGGAAATCAGAAGAACAAAAGCGAAATTTAATTGAAGAGAGCGATAAGAAAACACAAGTAATGCTTCAAAAGAACTTTTTAAGGAGAGAGAACGGGAAGATAAATACGACAAAAAAAGGAGAAATGGCATCTGTAGTTAGGGGATATGAATCGATACCATTAGTAGAATTAATAGAGAGCAGAATATTAGAAGGAGCAGCACCTGAAACAATAGCATTTGTAATGTCAGCAATAGCGAATCCCGCAGAAGCAAGAGAAGAGAATTTAAATTTTGAAGACATAATTCCGATATATTATAGGACTCATAGTTGTGTAAATAAAATATATGAAATACAAAGAAGTAATTTGGAAATTAAATTAAAAGGACTGGGAAAAAGTATAAATGATTTTTCATCATACGAAGAAATACTTCAATGGGTAAATGATATAAATACAAGTGAAGCGGAAAGCGAGGAAATAAAAGCAAAGGTAAAAGACAGAGGGGAACGCATAAAGAAATTAAGAATAATAACATCCAAAAATGAGAATTATTCGCCGAATGAATTAAAAAAAGCATTTGAAAGAGGAAGTAGTATACCGACAATAGTATTAGAGAAATATTTACGAATAATAGAAGAATATAAACAGAAAAATAAGGTTGATGATATAAAGAAAATCATAGAAAAACTGGAAAATGAAATAAAGAACCAAGAAGTAATAATAAAAGGGAGCAAAACCCAGGCGAAAGCGATAAAGAAAAAACAAATATTGGAAGAGAAGATAAAGAAGGCAGAAGTGATGGAATATTTAGATGAAAGAGTATTCCGTGAAATAGGAGATAATTATGCATATATAAAAAATAATCCGCAAAAGAGGTTAGAGAAAGAATATAGAGAAAGTAGGATAATGTATGAGAAAATAAATGCCGGGAAAGTAATAAGTAAGATAATAGAGAGTTTAAAGAGTATAGAAACATATAAAGACCCCGGAATTTACATGGAAGATGAAATGATATATGAAGTATCAAAAGCGGGATATTCCATAGATACATTGAGAAGTAATATAGAAAAGATGAACGGAATAGAAAAGAAGGTAGGAATAAGCCGAGAGAAGATGAGATTAGGGAATGAAGCGGCAAAGAACATGATAAAATGGGCATATTTAAACAGAATAAGTACGGATAGCGTAGAGAACTGGAAATATCTGATGAGATCGAGAGATGATATGTCGATAGACGAAGGAAGTATATACAGAATGATAATACAAACGAATGATATACTGGGGCAGGTAACAGACATAGCGAATATTGGGGAGAAAAAGTCGGATAATGAAGCTGATAGAGAGTATTATAGGAAATTAAGGGACGGAGCGGAGAAAGCAAAAGAACTTATTATAAGAGAGCCGGTAGTGGTTGGATAAGGAAGCATAGAAAAGATTTAAGGGTTTGTCAAGAAAAAAACGAAAAAATGAAGAAATATTAAGGAAAGGGAAGAAAAATAAAAAATATAGTTGACGAAAAGAAATGTTTAATATAAATTTAATATGCTAGATAGCCATCGTATGTAAAATGTCCGAAAAAGTAAGATAAGGAATCGGGCAAATAAGAAGAGAAGAAATAGGATGGGGACTAAGCAACGCTAAAAGACAAAAGGAAGTAGAAATGAACGAAAGCAAGCAGCAGAGAATAAGAGTTTGTTTGAAGGCGTACGATCATAAGTTAATCGACTTATCTGCAAGCAAGATAGTAGAAGTGGTAAAGAGAACGGAAGCGAGAGTAGCCGGGCCGGTACCATTACCGACGAAGAGAAGATTATATTGTGTACTTCGCTCACCGCATGTAGATAAGAAATCGAGAGAGCATTTCGAGATGAGGATACACAAAAGAATCATAGATATATATGATCCTACGGCACAAACGACAGAAGAATTAACGAGAATGGATCTGCCTGCCGGAGTAGATATAGAAGTTAAATTATAAAAGGGAATTTAACAGGCACATACAATTTAATAGTTAAAACCTTTTAAATTGAATGTGATCTACGAGGCAAGTAGAGAACGTAGCGCTCACAAAAGAAAGGTGAAATATGACACTTGGAGTAATAGGTGAAAAGCTTGGGATGACTCAGGTCTTTAATAAAGAGGGTCTGGCAATTCCCGTAACAGTAATAAAAGTTGATCCGTTAACGGTAACACAAGTAAAGACAAAAGATTCAGATGGTTATAATGCGATACAGGTTGGAGTAAGACCGGGGAAAGAGAAGCATTTAACGAAAGCTGAAATAGGTCATTTAAAGAAGAACGGACTTGAGAATTATAGGCATTTACAGGAATTTAGATTAGAAGATCCTGAGAAGTATACTGTTGGACAGAAAATAGATTTAAGTATATTAACAGAAGGAAGCAAAGTAGACGTAACTGGCGTATCGATAGGGAAGGGTTTCCAAGGAACGGTAAAGAGGTGGAACTTTGGCAGAGGGCCAATGGCACATGGATCAAAGAACCATAGAGAACCCGGATCAATAGGAGCAGGAACGACACCCGGACGAGTAATAAAAGGTAAAAGAATGGCCGGAAATATGGGAAACGAGCGTGTAACGATCACAAAACTAACTGTAGTGAGAGTTGACAGCGAGAATAATTTATTATTAGTAAAAGGATCAGTTCCCGGGCCGGAAGGAAAATTAGTAACTGTAGTACCATCAAGAGTTAAATGGAACTAAGGATTTTCAACAGAGGAAAAGAGAATCCAAAGAGAAGGATTTCTTGAAGTAAGAAACGAAGAGGGATCCAAAAAAACAAAACCAAAAAATAAGGAAAAGAAAAATGACAAAAGAAGTTTCAATATTAAGTACAAGCGGAAAGCAAGTCGGACAGATTGCTCTTGATGAAAAAGTATTCGGAGTAGAACCGAATTTGCATGTAATGCATATGGCATTAAGGAGACAATTAAATAACGGACGAGGCGGAAATGCTTGTGCAAAGACGAGAGCAGAAGTATCAGGCGGAGGAAGGAAACCGTGGAAACAAAAAGGGACAGGGCGAGCAAGAGCCGGTTCAATAAGGAGTCCATTGTTTGCAGGCGGAGGAGTAGTATTTGGTCCGAAGCCAAGGAGTTATGAATTTTCAATGCCGCAAAAAGCAAGGAGATTAGCCCTAAGGTCAGCATTGTCAGCGAGATTAGAGAATACGGTTTTAGTAAAAGATTTTTCTGAGATTACGGAAGCTAAAACAAAAATGGTAGCTGAATCACTAAAAGCAATAAAAGCAGAAGGCAAGATATTAATAATAGCGAATACACAAGCAGCTGAGAACGGACAATTAGAGTTAGCAGCAAGGAATTTGCCGAATGTAAAGATAATATTACCATCAAATTTAAACGTAAAAGATTTGTTAGAAGCAGATACTTTAGTGATTACGGAAGCAGCAATAATAGAAATAACTGAGAGGTTATCGAAGTAATGAGTACAATAAAAGAAAATAAAGAAAGATTATACGATATAATAAAAAGACCTATAATCACCGAGAAATCCATGACAGCGGCATCATTAAACCAATATACATTTGAAGTAAAGAAGGATGCTACAAAAGTGGAGATAGCACAAGCGGTAGAATTAGCTTTTCCCGGCAGAAAAGTTAAGAAGGTAAGAACAGTATATATGCCGTCACACGCAAAAAGAGTAGGATATACAACAGGTAGAACACAGTCTTCAAAAAAGGCGATAGTGACTATAGAGGGAGATCCTATAGAAGAATTAGCAGGAGTATAGAGCGATGGGTACAAGAAAAATTAATCCGACATCTCCGGGACAAAGAGGAATGATAAAAAGTGATTATTCGGAAATAACA
>CANPZN010000109.1 GCA_947588785.1 Candidatus Gastranaerophilales bacterium | reverse complement strand
CTATCATAATATAATTCATCCATATATTTTAATCTATATATTAATTATAATGTCTTTCATTACATTAAGAATCATAAATAAAAATATTAACTTTTTTCTTATTCCATTTTTAATACAGGTAAGTATTTTTTTAATAGATTTTATATTATTATTTACAGGAAAAACATATACTACAGATAATTTATTTTTTACGGAACATGAACCAATAATATACACAAATATACAACTATTAATATTAAATTTAACTATCCTATTAGGATTCATTTTTAATAATTTCAAAAATACTGTTTCATTACCAAAGAAAATTATAATATACACCATAATATTTTATTTACTATTCGCTAATATGTCATTTTTTATTAATGATAATTACATCAAAAATTATATTGAAGATATAAAATATATAAAACAATTAAGAATATTGGATTATAAATGTGCCAAAATTATAAAATTATCCAAAACATATTACATAGATTCGATAATTTTACCATTTCATTTATATGATCAAGGATTATATTTGGCAATACCACCTGAAGAAAATATGGATGATATTTTCAATAGTGAACAGGAAATAGAAACATCAAGATTATTTACCAACATATCAAATAATTTTGATATTATTAAATCTGATAATTCTTTATTTAGCATAATAAATACTTGCTATAAAACAAATATTAACGCAATTATCTTTGCACCAGATAAATATGTAAACCAAAATATATACCCCAATAATATAAATTTTTCAAAAAAAGAATTGAATAAATTAAAAATATCAGATATAGAAAATAAACCATTAAGTATACAAGACATAAACAAATTAATTGAAAAATATCCCTCTAAATATAACTTATATTTAGCACGTGCCGGATATTATAAAAAAAATAGAGATATTAATTCCGCAATAGAAAATTATAACCAAGCAATAACAGAAGAAAATAAAAGTAACAATAATTATTGTATTTCTTATTTAGAAAGAGGTTTATTTTTCTATGAAAATAACATGCCCAAAGAAGCCGAAAAAGATTTATCAATTGTTGCTTCAAGACATCCTCAATCTTTACTTTTAAAAGAATTTTTAGCAAATTTAATGATACAAAATCAACATTATGAATCTGCATTAAAACAATATAATGATTTAATAAAACTTGTACCGCTGGGCAATAAAAATATACACCATAAATAAACATTGATAAAGGTATAATTAATCCTAAAGATACTACAAATATATTTAATTCTTCAGGAAATATTCTTGTTTTAAATATAAAAGAAAAGAAATTATTAAAACTAGTTAAACTATAACTAAAACCAGCAAGGACTAATAATAATATACACCATAAATATAAAGATTACTATTTTAAGCGAGCAGAACTTAAAGAAAAATATTTAAACGATAAAATTGGTGCAAAAAAAGATTACGAAATGTCAGAAGAAATAAATAAAATTTATAATGAATAAAGTTTTCAAACAAAAGAAAGGTAATTTATACCTTTCTTATAAAGAATTTAATGTTGTTTTTTATTTATTAAAATAGCTTGATAGAAGTTTTTTAGTTTCACTGTAGTCATTTCAAATCTTATTTAACGGACTCTGTAGTAAGAAATTTCTATCATAGCCGACCGTTAAATGCTTAGTTGTTAAGTTAATTTTCTCTGACATTTTAATAATCAGAAACAGAATTATCTTCTTCTTCATCTTCAGAATTATCTTTAGAATAATTTGTATCGAAATCATCAGGAAGAAGCTCATTATCAGGCCAAATAGTTGTTTCATCAGCACGTGTAGCAGATAGATTTAGACTTGCCGAGAAATCAGAATCGGTAAGTTCGGCCTCTTTAACAATACAACCTGCCATATCAGCATCAGTAAAATTACAATAATTAACTGTAGCATAGCTAAAATCAACACCATTTAATATACTTTCGGAGAAATCACATTCAACAATATTAGCCCTTGTAAAATCAGCAGCATTTAAATCACTTCCAACGAAAGAAACATTTGACAAATGTGAATCAATAAAAGAAGTACCTGCCAGTTCCACATTTGAAAAATCAACCCCTTCTAAAGTAACATTTGAAAAATCTAATTCCGTTAAATCTAATTCTTCTTGTGATTTTTTATAACTGTTATACTCCTCAGGATTTTTAATAATAAGTTCCGCAAGTTCTTCTTTTGAATACATTAATTATCTCCTTAATTTTCTCTAATATTCCTTATCTAACCATAATGCTATTCCACATTCTAATAATTTTATAACATGATAATTAGTACATAATCATTTTTCTTTGTTTAAACAATAAAGTCAAGATATTTTTTTTTAAGAATTGTTAAAAAAAAAAATTTTTAGGCAATTAATAATAAATATAATTTTTTATAATTACATAGGTAGGTTTTATCAAGGGCTGTAATTTGAATATATCAACATTAACAACTCAATATCCGCAAATTAATGTTTCATCTGCACCATATAGCAGTATAATTCCTCATAATAATCAAAAGATAACCGATTTCTTTGAAAGAAATAAAAAAACATTAAATAATTCAAAACAATATAATTACAGCACAAATAATATATATAATCCTAAATATTTATTAAAAGCATTCACAAATAAAAAATATATAGATGAAATTGTAAAAACAAATCCTAATATAAAGAAATTATTGAATTCAGAAGGAATTAAATATCAAGTAAACATTAATAATATAAACAATATTACAAATACACATCTGCTTACAACAAAAGCTTATGCATTAAGTATTGCGAATGCAATGAAATTATCACCGTTGGATAAAAAGATTCTGGAAGAAGCCAGCATATTACACGATTTTGGTAAAATTTTAATTCCGGAAGAAATAATAAACAAACCTGGGAAATTAACAGAAAAAGAACGCAATATTATAAATTTACATTCTGAACTTGGATATGAATTATTATCACAAAGCGGAATTAATCAAAGAACGTTAAATATAATCAGAAACCATCATACGGCAAATAAAAGCGATGACATATTAAGTCATATACTGTCTGTTGCTGATATATATTCAGCACTAAGAGAAGAAAGAAGCTACAAGAAGCCTTTAAGCGAAGAAGAATCACTTAAAATCTTAGACCAAAAAGCTCATAATGGTGAAGTAAGTACAGAAGTTGTTAATGTGCTCAAAGGAATAATCACAGAAAGTAAAGCCGCATAAAATAAGAACCCGAGTATGGGTTCTTATTTCTGATTAAAAGATTAAATATTCAATTCAACTAAATAGCTCTTTGAACTTTACCTGCTCTTAAACAAGAAGTACAAACTTTAATTCTTTTAACAGTACCATTTTCAATAACTTTAACTGATTGAAGATTAGGAGTTTGTCTATATACATTGTGTTTATGAGAAAATGAAAGTTTAGCAGCTTTCAAAGGTTTTTTTCCGCAAATTGCACATTCAACTGACATTTTAATTTCCTTTCAAATATATTAACTACTCTATTATATACGATATAAATAAAATAACTTTTTGTTGAAAATAAATAATCAACATAGCTTGATGATATAAGAAAAAAAACTAATAATCAAGCATATACATTTAATTATATTAAATAATCTAAACAAATCAAGTGAGATAAATATAAAAAGGAATAAGTTTGATATAAAATTAATATACAAAAGGATTCACTATGAAAAAGAGAATACAAAGCATAAGAGAGCGAATAGAAGAAAAAGAACAAGAATATTTATCTCCGCTAGCAATGAAAAGTAAAGATACAAAGGGGAGAAAGAGGGAAGAGATTCCGTGTGATTTGAGAACAGAATACCAAAGAGACAGGGACAGGATATTACATTCAAAAGCATTTCGGAGATTGAAGCACAAGACACAAGTTTTTTTTGCCCCATATGATGATCATTTCAGAACGAGAATGACGCACACACTGGAGGTATCACAAATAGCTAGAACGATATCCAGAGCACTTGAATTAAATGAAGACCTAACAGAAGCAATAGCATTAGGGCATGATTTAGGACATACTCCCTTTGGTCATAGCGGAGAACGAGTATTAAACGAACTTATGCCATTTGGATATAAACATAATGAGCAGAGTGTAAGAGTTGTAGAATTTATAGAGGATTTAAATTTAACAAGGGAAACTATTGATGGGATATTAAATCATTCATATGATTATGAACCTAATACATTAGAAGGAAAAGTTGTAAGGTTATCAGATAAAATAGCATATATAAATCATGATATACAAGATGCGATACGAGCAGGACTAATACGAAATGAAGATCTGCCAAAAGAAAGTATAGATTATTTTTCCACAACAAATCATATTAGAGTTACAAAATTAGTAAAAGATATAGTTGAAACAAGCTATGGAAAAGATACAATATTAATGTCTGAAGAATGTTTTGAACAATTCATAAAATTAAGAAAATGGATGTTTGAAAATGTATATAATAATTCACCTGCAAAACAAGCTGAAGATAAAGCAAAAAATGTAGTGAAAATGCTATTTGAATATTATTATAATTTATTAGAAAAAAGATATCCGCAATCAAATATAAATGACATAATGCAAACTGTGAGCGATTATGTATCAGGCATGACAGACAGATATGCATTAATAAAATACGAAGAATATTTTTTACCGTCGCCATTTATACAAAAGAATCAAGATGAATTTTTATATAAGCTTGCCGGAATGAACGGACTAAAATAATAAATGCCAACAACAAAAAGTTATACAGAGATAATTGATGAAATAAGAAGCCGCATAGATATCTTAGATGTGGTACAAAGCCGTGTAGTATTGAAGAAAAGAGGTGCTAATTACTGGGGGTGTTGTCCATTTCATCAAGAGAAGACACCATCATTTTGTGTTAATGTACAAAAAGGAATATTTAAATGTTTTGGCTGCGGAGAAGGCGGCGATGCCATAACATTTTTAATGAAGATAAACAACCAATCATTTAATGATGTAATCAAAGATTTAGCACAGCAATACGGAATAGAATTACCGTCAATAGGCGGCGGATCAAAACAATATACTGAAGAAAAACAGAAAATAAAAGAAATATTAAATAAAGCAGGAGACTATTATCATAAAAATCTTTATACATTGCCTGAAGCAAAAAAAGCAATGGAATATTTAGAGAAGAGAGGAATTACAAAAGAAATAATAGAAGAATACAAAATCGGATACTCATCTAAAGAATATAAGGATTTGCAACAGCATTTTAAATCGGAATATACTCCCAATATAATGGAGAAATCAGGATTAACAATAAAAACAGAGAATGGAGATATATTAGACAGATTCAGACATAGAATAATGATTCCGATAAAAGATGAATCAGGGAATATAATTGCATTTGGAGCAAGGGCAATAGAACCGAATCAAAACCCCAAATACTTAAATTCACCGGATACAATACTATATAATAAAAGCCGAACATTGTACGGAATAGATGTAGCGAAATCAACAATGATGGAGAATGACTACGTAGTTATAATGGAAGGGTATTTTGACGTAATATCAGCCCAAGCGGCAGGATTAAAGAATGCTGTAGCATCTTGCGGAACGGCACTAACAGTTGATCATATAAGATTAATAGCGAAATATACGAAATCGAGGAAAATATATCTGGCATTTGATACGGATTCTGCTGGATTAAAAGCGACCAAAAGAAGCACGGAAGTTATAAAAGAAGCATTTGCCGGACTGGGTAATTTAAAAATATTCGATCAAACATATTCAACGCTGTCAGAGGATAAATACACCTGTGAAATAAGAGTAGTTGCACCATTTGACAGTAAAGATCCAGATGAATATATAAGAGAATACGGAATAGAAGAATACAAAAAATATATAAAAAAAGCCCCACTTTTAATTGATTTTGAAATAGATCAAATATTAAAAGAATACAATCCCGGAATATCTCCAACAGATAAGTTAAAAATTGTAAAAAAAATCATGTCTTTAATTGAGGAAATTCCAAACAATATAGTTCAAAATGAATATATAAAAATAATTTCAGAGAAAATAGATATAGATGAAAAAGCTCTGATTAGGGAGGTAAACCGAAACAATATGTTGCAAACACCGGAACCAGGCTCAATTAATAAAATTGTAACAAAATCTTCAAATATTGGAGAAAAAGCACAAAAAAATTTATTAAGTATGTTTCTAATCGGTGAATCAAATATCAATATATCAAATCTTAATGAAATAATAAAAAATGTTAAATTTCCGGATGAAAACTTAAATAAATTAAAAGAAACAATTGACAAATTATCTTTTCAGATAAATAATAATGTGGAAAAATTAAT
>CANPZN010000108.1 GCA_947588785.1 Candidatus Gastranaerophilales bacterium | reverse complement strand
AATATTCAACATTCAAAAAATATGTGCAGCAAGGATTATATGATGAAAATTGGTGTGATTATAAGGAAGATGAAAATAAACAATTTATGAATAATAAAAAAATATTTTAGTCTTTAACCTCATCATAACAGATTTATATTTTTGAAGAGAAGGGGGTTCTTTGTGAGTCAAAAAATCAGAACATTAAACCTTCTCTTCTTTTCTTTCGAATTATTATGAAAATAATTAGAATATTTATATAATAAGATTAATTGTTTTTTCCCCATGAACTTACCAAAATAATCAAACTGACTGTTAAAAAAAATCGAACTGAGTGTTCATTTACATTAAAGTTTATTAATTATAAATCATTATATGGAGTCTTAAAATTTTCTATAAAAAATTTTATTTTATCTTTTAGAGTCATATTTTTTATTGACCGGTTAAGAACATATTTAGCAGTTGACGGAGCATTATCGCTTGCCATATCTGCCATACCCAATAAAATTCTTGATATAACACCTGTTCCGCAGCATAAAGCAATAAATGCCGATCCTATTATAGCTAAAGGAGCCACCAGTAGTGAAGCACCTGTTACTGCAGCTAAACATGCCGTATTTAAAATAATTTATTGTCCTAAATTTTGATTTTTCTTGAATTTTTCTATTTCTTTTGTAGCTTTATCTATACTTATTTCATCATTTTTGGATTTTTTTATAATTTCTTCAATTTCATCTGAACCTTTAAATCCAATTTTAGATAAAAAAGGTAATTTATTTTTTAAATTATTCCACAATTTTCCGCTAAAACCTTGTTGATCAATTATCTTATTGTACATAGATTCAAGGTCATCAGTATTTTGTATTTGAATTTAACCTAGTTCAGAGTCTTCATTTGAATAAATCAAATAAATACAATCCATATGTCGAGCTTGCTGTGTTCTTTCCTGTTTTATAAAATATTCATTTGAACAGTTTATCGTTGTTGACATACAAATCTCCATTTTAAATTTTATATAACACATATTAATTTTCTAAAATGTTATTAAAATACATATTGTTAATTTTTATTAATTTTTTACTTACATATTTTAATAATAACTCAATAAGGAATTAAAAAATTTTTTTATTATAAAAAAGGAGTAAGGATGTTAATACATAAAATCGGATATAATTCAAACAATTATTTTGATAATAAAGATATTTCCTTTAATGCAAAATTTCAAGAAAGAATTTTATCTAAAAAAAATCCGCAAACAAAACCAAATAATTTTCCACCTGCAAATGATTACGGAATAGAGTATTTTACAAAGAAAACTCAAAACGTACAAAATGCAATAAATAAAAGAATTAATGAAAAAATCGGAGAATTCAGAATAACTAAATTATTTACCTCTAACGGAGTTTCTTTAAGTGAAATACATAAAAATAAAGATTTTATAAAAAAACTTGCAAATATAGACTATCAAAATGTAGAAGAAAAATATACATATTTTAAAAATGAATTACAAAAATATACACCGGAATTCGAGCATAATAAATTAAGTCCATTGATTGGAATTTTAGATTTTGAAGAACTGACTCAAGAAGATTTAGACACTTTACATAAAATATCTAAAAATGTTTATAACCAACATTTAAAATTTAACAAAACCGCTCAACCACTACAAATTTAAAAAATATTAAAAATTATGAAAATTTTGATATATTATCCACTATTGAACAAAAAGAATTTATCAAAAGAAGTACATACTATTTGGATGACGCATTTATAAAAAATCTTAATGATAATCATAGTTTAATGAAATTCGGATTAATCAAAGATATCAAAAGATGTGGGTCTTCAAAAATATTGCAAGAAGAACTTTCAGAGAGAATGAAAAACAAACCTGTTACTTCCATAAATGTTAATCCTAAACAAATGAAAGAATTTTTACAGAGCGATTATTTAAATATTAAATTTTTAAAAAATAATATCGGAAATATAGATTTAAATAAATATGAAAAAGGATTTCCTCTTAAATATTCAAGAGATAATTTTATTTCTGATTTTAATAATGAAATAAAAAATTTATCTTTAAAAGAAAAAAATGAAATTTTTAAATACTACAATTTTAGTATAGACCGTGAAAACGATATAATAAAATTTCCTGTTCCTACAAATGCTGATATTTCTTCTTTATCTCCGAAAGTTCAGGAAATTATACCTAAAACAAACAAATATATTAATAATTTTACATTAAATAATAAAATTATATTAGATAAGCAAGATAAAGAAATGGAAAAATTTTTAAATGAATTTATAAAAGTATTCCCCGAATTTATATCCATAATCGGGAAAATTCAACATAGAGGAGATTCCATAGACCATCATACTTTAGACAATTTACAACGGTGTCTGAATAATCCAGAAATAAAAAAATTGACAAAAGAAGAACAAAGAATATTATTTTTCTCCGTAATGTTTCATGATATTGCAAAAAAGCAAAAATTAATCGATGACGGACATCAACGACCTTCATCAATATATGCAAAAGAAATAATGAAAAAAGTTCCGATTTCTTTTAAGGAAAAAGAACAAATATACAACTTAATTGCAAACAGTCATTGGTTAACCGATGGAAAAAACGTTTCTGATTTAGGTGCAAAATTCAGACATAATAATGAATTTACAATTGCTCAAATAATGTCAAAAGCTGATAGTGAATCATCCGGATTTGAATATGCCCCATCCCTAAAACGAATTAACTTAATAAATGAAAAAATTAATAAAATTCAATCTAACGGAATACCATTATTTGCAGATAATTTACCTGAGGATACTTCAAAATTTCCAACAGACAAAGATGGGGTAAAATATTTAGATTTTACGGATAAAGAAGCTGATCTATCCGCTTACGGATTCCCGCAAGGAACAAAAGTAAAAGATCTTAACTTATTATCCCATAATGCCTCTTCAAACTTCAGTTCATTAACAGATATTTGCGATGATAGTAAAGAAATATGTTTAAGTACAAGTTTCTTAAATGCTTCGGGGGATATATGCACTCATTATAATCAGATATATAGTTATGAAAATTGTGATGTAATTATCTATTCATCAAATTCCGATATCGCTTTAGCTGGTGTTAATGTAGGATGTACAGGCGGAAAAAGAGGATTTGAAAATTTTAAAGACTACGTTTACGGTGAAAATCATTGCTATTTGAATGAAAATAACAAAGATAAACAAAATATAGAAGAACGTAGCGAGCTTCCTAATTATATAAAAAAAGAATTAAATCTTTCAGATATCGAGTATCTTGAACTTTATAGACATCTGGAAAAATATTCCGATAAACGAGATATTCAATCACTAACTTTAAGTTCCGGCAGAACTCTTGAATCACAAACAATAAAACTTGCATTAAACAATATGCATAAATATTTACTTGATGGCAATGCAAATGGATCCGGTTATAAAAATGAAATTGTTGTTTTTCAACCAAAAATTCAAGCCCTAGTTATGAAAAAAAACAGTTTTATGAAATCAGATATAGAAAATAGCAAACTGAAACAAACTGCAAAAAATAATAATATCCCCATTATTTTAGTATAAACTTAATCTGAATTTATTTCTTGATTTCGCAATTTTGCAAGTAATTATAAACATATTCAGTAATTCATTTGAAAAATTTCAGTTGTTTTAATATTATTATGTTCTTTATTTATATTTGGCTCAAAATTTCTTTCGGGCATGCCAGCCCGCCTTTGGTTGTAAGAAATTTCGTTAATCCAACTTTAAACCGGCTCTATTGGCACCCTTTCGCCCCCAAATACTAAAACCGTTTAAGAGAAAATTTTATACTTGTTGAATGGGGCAAAAGTATTTTTATAAAGATCTGTATATTTTTATTTATGATATATTAATCTTCTTTTTTCTTTATATGATCAGCTAATATATCTGCTGTTGTTGTGGTTGCTGCAGGTATAACTATACTTGCACCTGTTTGAGGCCCTTTTAAAAATGGAATTGCTATATAATTATTAGTTATAACTTTTACATTAGATCCAAACATACCGGTAGCTAAAGGAACTTTAATTTTGAATATTTTTTTTTGTATTGCATTAAGCTTTTTTAACCTTTTAACTACCTTAAAAGCAAGTTTTATATTCCTTTCAGGTTGATTCAATAATTCTGTATATAATTTATAATAATCAGCACCTTTTGTTTTATATTCTATTGTTAATTCTGCTTCTTTAATTAAATCAAGTATTCGTGCTTCTTCTTTAAAGTTGCGTTTAGGTTGATTTCTTAATTCTTTTAATTGTTGTTCAAGTTTTGCTATTTCAAAATTATTACCTTTGACTTGGGCAAGTACTTCTTCCGCTGAGAACTCATATTGGTTATTATTTCTGTATACTCCAAAGAAACCTGATTCTGCAACAACATTCCCTTCAATACATTCTATAGAGTCCATATATGCCTTTATAGCCTTTTGTGTTTCTTCAGGTGTTAATTGTTTTAATAGCAATGTATCTATTTTTGAAGTATTAAATCCTGTTGAATGTTCTAATGCCATATTATATCTCAAGTTATGTGAATTTGCATATGCTGCCATTGCACTTACTGCCTCTTCAACATTTGAATAAGAACTTGCAAATTCACTGTTAGCTTCAACTAAAGGACGTACCATTGCAATTAATTCTTCATCATTATAATATTTTCCTTCAATATATAATTTCTCTTTTGCCAATTTTATGAAATCAGATTTCATTTGTACATTTAATTTCGGTGGTTTTGACATAGTTACCCCCATTATGCTTCCCCCGGAAATTATATTTTCATTCTCACCGTTATTTATTTTATTAATAAAATACTCTTTTGCCAGTTGTACCTTTTTATCCATTGGAAGACTTTGCCTTAATATAGCTCCATTTGCATGAGTAACTTCATGTTTTATTAAATTTGGTAAGTCAAATACACCTGATCTGTATGAGTTTTCGTTTATTGTGATTTCATGTAATCCACTTCGATATCCACCACCTCTTTTAATATTATCTTTTATAATTTTTATTTCAGGACGCAATTCTTCCGGTACTTTATATTCATCAAATACTTCTTTTACTAAAGTTTTTACTTCTGCTTCAATTTCTTCCGTTGATAAAGCAGCACGTCTTTTCCCTTCCGGAGTATTTTTGAATTCAGTTTTTATTTTTATTATTTTATCGGCTCTTTCTTTTTTGCCGAATATTAGATTAAATGCATCTTTGCCTCTTTGCAGTATATTTGTAGGTTTAAATTGATTTAGTATTGATTTCAGTCCTGTTTTTGTCGTAAATAATGAAATATTTTCTTTTAATGCTGATACGTAGCTTCCATTGTTTATTTCAGAAGCAACAGCGTCTTTTTGCACCGTACTTAGTGAATTTACTTTTAATTCATTCATTAATTTTGCTTCTTTTACCACTTGTGCATTTTGCTTTAATCCCCAAATGCTTAAAACTGTTCCTATTGTTCCTTGACCTACTGTATTAAAAGATTTTTCAGCTTTATCATATTCTCTGTTTTTTATATTCTTTGCAACATTACTTACACCTTTACCTGCTTGAAATACACTTAATGCCCCAAATCCTATTCCAAGTATAGGGGTTAATATTGGTATCAATGAGCAGGCTGCTGTTGTTACTCCAAGCATTGCTATTGTCATTCCGGGATGTTTTATTGCTGCCGTAACCGGGCTTAAAATTCCTTTAATAAAGTTCTTTCCTGATTCTGATAAATCAAATTTACCATTATTTGATTTATCAACTTTTATCTCAATCTTATCTCCTGTTACTTCATTTTTTACTTTTGTATTAATGTTATTTTTTACATTTATTTTATTTTTGCTATAAATTTTATTTGTATTCTGTAATTTTTGAATCATACCTTTTTACACTCCTTTAATTTTAAAAAAGATGTTCAAAATTAAAAATTTACAGATTATATCATTTTATTAATTTATGTTAATATTATCCAGAAAAATTTGCGATAAATAACCAGAGTGAAAAAATTTTCAAACATGAAATTTTATTCGCCATCGTCGCTATTCAAGTACCTGACCTGTTAATCAATTGAAATGTGAGTGCAGGGGTCTACTTATAGCAAGCCCTAACTCTCCTGATTTAATTTAGTGTCGCAATCTTCCGATCTCTTTCTTAAAATTTGCTGTCATCGGACGAGTGCTTCACTACACTTCGTTTGTCGTTCAGCTCGTCCTCATATTCTCAGGTTCACTTCGTTTCACCCTTTCACAAATTTCGCTCTCTTGAAATTTGCTCTCTTGGGGCTTGTCATTCGCTCGCTATCGCTCTAGCTCATTTCAGC
>CANPZN010000107.1 GCA_947588785.1 Candidatus Gastranaerophilales bacterium | reverse complement strand
AAATAGAAAGAATGAAAAATAGATATGTAGAAGATAAAGAAGAAGAAGAATTAACCAACGCCTTTGAATTTAGGGGTAGCTCTGTCGATAGCAGAACTTTCAGCTTGTTCAATAGCTTCTAATTGTTTTTGAAGAGCAGTAACTTGAGTATCAAGACGTTTAACTTCCATTTCAATAGATTGTTCTTTAACTTCAGCGAGATAAATTTTGTTACTTATTTGAGCTTGTTCAGCTTTAAAAGCTTCTTGTTTAGAATTAATTTTAGCATTAATGGAATTTCTTTGAGCTTCATCATTAGCGGAAGATAATTCAGCATATAACTTAGAGAGTTCAAGAGATTGAGAAGCAGTCATGTTAGTTAATTGTTGGTTAAGAGAAAGAGTATCTGTAGCTAAAAGGTATTGTTCGTTAGATCTTTGAGTTTGTTGAAGAGAAACAGAATTTAATTGACCGGTAACTTGAATTTTTCTTTGAGCGAAGAGAGCGTAAGCCATAATATAAATCCTTTATAATCGTATCTTGTATATATATAAAAACGAAGTAGTAGAGAAAATTGCCATACGGAATATATAAAAAGAATATACGGAAATACTAAAACTGATGGAAACAAGTATAAATAAAGGGATACAAGGATATATACTCAACTTAACAAAAGTTAACAAAGTGCTTTTTTAACTAACATTTACTTTTTATTTTTTTATTGTATGATGTTAATGAATTGTTAGTACGATAGGTTGTTATATACAAAGAAATACAGCTTAGTCTTAAAAAAAGATGGGAATACAATTCAAGAGGTACAAGAATAAAAGGAGAAAAACGATGCCGGTAGCATCTATGATTGAATTACTTGATGCAGGTGTACATTTCGGACACCAAACACAAAGATGGAACCCAAAAATGAAACCATATATTTATGGGGCAAGAAATGGTATTTATGTATTAGACTTAAGAAAAACTTCTGAAAAATTAGATAATGCATATGAAGTTGTAAAAGAATATGCTGCAAAAGGTAAAAATGTTGTTTTTGTTGGTACAAAAAAACAAGCAGTTGATGTAGTAGCTGAAGAAGCAACAAGAGCAGGTGCATATTATGTAAACAGAAGATGGTTAGGCGGCATGCTTACTAATTTTGAAACAATTAGAGGGCGTGTAAATAAATTAAGAGAAATCGAAGAATTTTCAAATTCAGGACAAATAGATAAGTTACCTAAAAAAGAAATATCTCAGATGATGAGAAAATTTTCAAAGCTTACAAAAACATTAGGCGGAATCAAAGAAATGAGAGGAATGCCTGATTTGTTAATAGTTATTGATCAAAAAAAAGAAGCAATTGCTATAGCTGAAGCAAATAAATTAAATATACCCGTTATATGTTTAGCTGATACTAATGCAGATCCGGATGGTATCAATTATATTATCCCGGGAAATGATGATGCAATCAGAGCAATAAAATTAATTTGTTCAAAATTAGCAGATGCAGTTCTTGAAGGTAAGCAATTAAGAGAAAATAAAGCTAACCAAATGTCAAAAATTCAATCAATAAAAGCTGAGGATGCAGGAGTTAGCGAAAAATTATCTGAATCGGAAGTTGATGAAAATTCTTCGAATAATTAAAAAATTTAATTAATCTGAGAAATACTGTTTGTCCGAGAAAATTTTGCTGCTTCATAACTTTAGCGAAAGAAATTTTAAGAGAGCAAAATTTTTGAGTGGCGATTTTAAATGGTGAGCAACTTTACGGTTGGCGTCACTTGGTTAAATTTAATACTAATTAAATATATTGAAAGGATTTAAAAGTATGACAGTAACTGCTGCAATGGTAAAAGACCTTAGAGAAAAAACCGGTGCCGGTTTTATGGACTCTAAAAAGGCACTTGAACAATGTAATGGCGATATGGAAAAAGCAATGGAATATTTAAGACAAAAAGGTATTGCTTCTGCTGAAAAAAAACAAAATCGTATTGCTGCTGAAGGTTTAGTTGCTACTTATATAGAAAATGGTGTTGGTTCAATTGTAGAAATAAATTGTGAAACTGACTTTGTAGCAAAAAATCAAGATTTTAAAAATTTCGTTGATAATATTGCTAAACATATTGTAAAAACAAAACCTAAAACTTTAGAAGAATTAAATAATTCAGTTTGTTCTGTTTGTAATATGAAAATTGAAGATGTAGTTAAAGATAAGATTGCTACTATAGGTGAAAAAATAAGTATTAGAAGATTTGCTGTTTTAGAGGGTAATCTTGCAACATATGTACATAACGGAAAAATTGGTGTATTGATTTCAGCTACGGCTCAAGATGAAAACATATTGAAAGATGTTGCACTTCATATTGCATCTTCTGCTCCTGAGTTTGTTTCCAGAAATCAAATTCCTCAAGAAGTTATTGATGAAGAAACAAGAATCGAAATGGGAAAAGATGATTTGTCGAAAAAGCCTGAAAATATTAGAGCTAAAATAGTTGAAGGCAGAGTAAATAAATTAATGGCACAAAAATGTTTGTTAGAACAACCATTTGTTAAAAATCCGGATCAAACTGTTGAACAAATGCTTAATGGAAAATTACAAATAAATACTTTTGTTCGCTGGATGTTAGGTGAAGGGCTTGAAAAAAGACAAGATAATTTCGCTGAAGAAGTTATGAGTCAAATGGTTAAATAGTTTGAATTATTCTATAAAACAAAAAAGACGAAAAAACGTCTTTTTTGTTTTATAATGTATTTATGATTATAAATGTTATTATTTCTGTATTAATTATATTATGTTTATTATTTTGTGTTTTTAGTTTAATTTTTTTCAAAAAATATAAGTATATAAAATGTGATCTTGAAAAGATAATGATTGCTTTAAAAAGAGTTAGATATGGGGATATAAATCTTAGAATTTCAGAGTTAAAAAATAAAAATTTAGAAAATATTATTAATCGTCTTATTGAAACTATATATGACAGAGAAGTTATGATAAAAGAATATCAAGCTACATTGGATAAAAAAAATATGTCATTAAAAAAAATCATAGAAGATGAGAAAAAATTGCAGATTTTTAAAGAAGAGTTTACCGCTACACTTGCACATGATATGAAAGTTCCTGTAATTGCTGAGTTAAATTCTATAAATTACTTATTAGAAGAAAGGTTTGGAAGTATAAATAATAAACAAATTGAAGTTTTGAAATTAATGATGGCATCAAATTTAGAACTTAAAAATTTGATTGAAAATATTCTTGAGATATACAAATTGGAACAATCTGAAATCATATTGAATAAAACAAAAAATAATTTAAATGAATATATATATAGTGTTATAAATGAAATGCAGTCAATATTTGATTCATCACATTCTGTTATTGCAAATATCAAAGATACGGATGACATTTTTTTACAATTTGATTTATTTCAATTAAAAAGAGTTTTGAAAAATATATTGCAGAATGCGGCTCTGTATAGTCCGAATAATTCAGAGATAAATATAAAAACACAGAAAAAAGATAATAAAATAAGTATATTAATAACAAATTGCGGCAGTATAATTACAAAAGATGATTTAAATTTAATATTTAATAAATATTATACCGGTTATTCAAAATTTAAAAAGGCAGGTACAGGTTTAGGTTTATATATATCTAAACAGATAATGACAGCACATAAAGGCGAAATAGATGTTGTGACAAATCAAGGTGATTATACAACTTTTATTTTAACTTTGCCTTTATCATAACCTGAATTATTTAAAAAATAATTAATTCTGGGTATCATTAAAAGAATTATATGTTTCCGGTTGATGAATTTCTATCATCTTCAAATTGTTTAATATCAATATTTTCGTCATTTTGCTGCATTGTTGCATATTTATAACCGGAATTATTAGTTTCAATTTCAATATTAACATCAGCATCAATCATTTCAACGGAATCTGAAGCGAATTCTTTAATTTTTCCGTCTGATAATTTTACAGATACATTTTTTGTTAAGATATTAAGAGCACAAACTTTTCCAACACCTTCAGAAGTCATGACTCCGGAACCTATAGGAACCATTTCTTTTGCGGTTTCTATATAGTTTTGGTATTCATAATTTAAGCAGCATAATAATCTTCCGCAAGTTCCGGAAATTTTACTTGGAGTTATTGGCATACTTTGATCATGTGCAAGTTTTATGTTTATTGAATCGAATTGTCTTTTAAATGTGCAGCAACAAAACGGGCGACCGCATAAACCGTTTCCTCCGCACAGTGATGTTTCATCTCTTACTCCGATGTGTTTTAAATCTATTCTGACATGTTTAAAAACTTTTGTTAAATCTTTAAGTAAATTTCTAAAATCTACTCTTTCCGGAGCTGTATAATAAAAAGTTACTTTCTTTTTGTCAAATGTATAATTACATTGAATTAAATTCATTTGCAGATTATGTTGCTTTATTAGAGATAAACAATCTTTATATCCCTTTTTTTCCATTTCTTGAATTTCTTTATAATCTTCAATATCTTTGTTTGTCATTACTCTAATTAAAGGAACTGCGGGAATTTTTTTTTGTCTTATAATTGAGGCAATACTTTCAGGAATTAGTTCTGCTTTTGCAACTTCTGTACCTTTGGCAGTAAGAACTATTACCATATCATTGTGTTTTACTTCAATTCCATTCGGAATATCCAGTGGGTATTGTTTATTTTTCAGTAATTTTACTATTATCATATTATTTATTTTAACATAAATTTTTAAATATTTTATAGCAATTTTTATTTGAAAAAATACTTTATATATAAGTATGTCAAAAAAATATTATTAAATGACATAAAATAGGAAATTAGGAGTTTTTCATGAATCCAAGGTTAGTCAAATTTGCGGTTGAATTACAAAATGCAGCAAAATTAGATCATAAAGAAAAATGTATTCATTTTATTAAATCTAATAAATACGGATTTTTTAATGTCTTTAAAACAGCAAAAGTATCCATTCCTGTTGAAAATGAATAATTATAGTGTAAAATATTTTGAAGAAGTTTTAATTTTATTTCGTAACCTATTGGTTTGTAATTGAGTTATTAATTTTCTTAATTGTTCTAATGCCATTTGTCTTTCAGAAGTTTCTATATCAAATTGTTTTAAGTGAATGTATGATTTTTCAAAAAGAAAATCTATTGCACTAACTTCTTTATTTTTTTTAAGTATTAAATTTCCAAAAGTATTATTCATATTATTTTCTCAAATATACTGTTATTATAAACTGTAAATATTTTTTTTTATTAAAATATGAAGAAAGATTTAGATGTTTTTTATGAGAAAATTATCATAAATAATTAAATAAATTTTCTTTTACAAATTATTAATTTAATCTCGTGTCGCAAACTTGTGCTTGCTGTTTTGAAATTTGCTGTCTTGGGAGCTTGTCATTCGCTCGCTACCGCTGCCTCTTATTTCAGCACCTTCGTTACTCGGGTTCGGTGCTGCGGCACTTTAAAAATTTGGTTTAACTTATTTATATTTGCCTCGAAATTTCTTTCATACAAGCCAGCCTGCCTTTGGCTGTAAGAAATTCAGTTAATCCAAATTTAAATCGGCTCTATTGGCACCCTATGGAAAATTTATGTTAAGAGTAGAAAAAGGATATAGAATAGAGGGGAAAAAGGAACGAAAAAGAGGAACGAAAAGTTCCTCAAAAAAGATACGAAAATAAGAAATAGAAAGAATGAAAAATAGATATATAGAAGGTAAAGAAGAAGAAGAATTAACCAACGCCTTTGAATTTAGGGGTAGCTCTGTCGATAGCAGAACTTTCAGCTTGTTCAATAGCTTCTAATTGTTTTTGAAGAGCAGTAACTTGAGTATCAAGACGTTTAACTTCCATTTCAATAGATTGTTCTTTAACTTCAGCGAGATAAATTTTGTTACTTATTTGAGCTTGTTCAGCTTTAAAAGCTTCTTGTTTAGAATTAATTTTAGCATTAATGGAATTTCTTTGAGCTTCATCATTAGCGGAAGATAATTCAGCATATAACTTAGAGAGTTCAAGAGATTGAGAAGCAGTCATGTTAGTTAATTGTTGGTTAAGAGAAAGAGTATCTGTAGCTAAAAGGTATTGTTCGTTAGATCTTTGAGTTTGTTGAAGAGAAACAGAATTTAATTGACCGGTAACTTGAATTTTTCTTTGAGCGAAGAGAGCGTAAGCCATAATATAAATCCTTTATAATCGTATCTTGTATATATATAAAAACGAAGTAGTAGAGAAAATTGCCATACGGAATATATAAAAAGAATATACGGAAATACTAAAACCGATGAAAATAAGTATAAATAAAGGGATACAACTATATATACTCAACTTAACAAAAGTTAA
>CANPZN010000106.1 GCA_947588785.1 Candidatus Gastranaerophilales bacterium | reverse complement strand
TTGCAAAGATTGTACGGGATGTGGAGTTTGTATCGATCAGTGTTTAGCAAATAAAAATCCTGAAAAACAAGCTCTTACTTGGTCAACAATAGAAAAAGAAGAAGCAGCAGGTGAATTTGTTAATGAGAAATTCTTTGATGAATTACCTGATAACTACTTAGGTAAAAATTCACCAAAGACAATAAAAGGTGCAATGCTTAGAAAACCGTTATTTGAATTTTCAGGTGCTTGTGCCGGTTGTGGTGAAACACCTTATGTTAAGTTAGTTTCACAATTATTTGGTGAAAATATGATTGTAGCTAATGCTACAGGGTGTTCATCTATATATTCAGGCACATTCCCTACAATTCCTTATACAAAAACAAAAGAAGGCAGAGGGCCGGCTTGGGCTAACTCATTATTTGAAGACAATGCTGAATTCGGATTCGGTATGAGATTAGCTGTAGATCAAAATAGAAATACTTTAAAAACTTATGTTGAAAAAGTTGTTGCTAATGAAAAAACTCCTGAGGACTTAAAACAAGCTTTGAATAATGCAATATCATTCTTTGATAATTCAAAAACAGCTGAGGCTTTAGAAGCTCAAAATAAAGCAAAAGAACTTCTTAAAAAGTATGCTGATGCTCCTTGTCCGGATTTAGCAAAAGTAAGAGAATTACAAGATTATTTTACTGATAAATCAATATGGATCATAGGCGGTGACGGCTGGGCAAATGATATTGGTTATGGCGGTATTGACCATGTGTTAGCTCAAAATCAAAATGTAAATATATTAGTACTTGATACTGAAGTTTATTCAAATACAGGCGGTCAAGCTTCTAAATCAACTCCTACCGGTGCTGTTGCAAAATTTGCTACCGGTGGTAAGAGAACATATAAAAAGAATATGGGCTTAATGAGTATGTCATATGGTTATGTTTATGTAGCTTCTGTTTCACTTGGGGCTGATAGAGGTCAAACTTTAAAAGCTATTCAAGAGGCTGAAGCATACAACGGGCCATCCATTATTTTTGCTTATGCTCCTTGTATTGCACATGGTATTGATATGGCTAAAACTCAAACAGAACAAAAACGTGCTGTTGAGGCAGGTTATTATCCTTTATACAGATATAATCCTGCAAATGAAAATCCGTTTACTTGGGATGCAAAAGATCCGAAAGGAAATTATCAAGATTTCATTAGAAGTGAAGGCAGATATAAATCACTTCTTAAAACAAATCCTGAAGCTGCTGAAGAACTATATACCCAAGCTGAAAAAGATGCTATTGCACGTATGGGAGTTTACAAGGCTGTCGGTGAGTTGATGAAATAAATTTATCTGCTTACAAGTAAAAAGAGAGATTATTTTATAATCTCTCTTTTTTATTATTTTTTTACATATTTATATATTTGTACTTTTTTTGTTTGTAATAAATATTGTATGAAATCATAACTGTTTTTTTGATTATCATAATTTCTGTAAAAATCTTTGACTGTTATACCTTTTCTTAAACGCAATATGTGTTTTTCTTCATTATATCTGTATGGGATTGATATTTTTCCTTTTAATGCTTTTTCGCAAATGTCAAGAACCTCCATTGGTTTCGATTCCATTAATTCTTTGTAGCTTTTATCTGAATGAGCATCTTGGGCTTCTTCTAATGTTTGTAATACAGCCTCTTTTAATATTTGGGCTGATATTGCTAAATCATCATTAACATCTCCTGTATTCAATAAAACTTCTACAAATTTAATTAATTTCTTTATATCTATTTCATATTGATTAGTATTTTTATTCATCTCCACAAGACTTGGAAGATTTTCAAGTTTTGAGTCATCAATATTTGATATAATTGATAAAACTATAAAATCATTAAATGTAAAATTTTTATCTAATAATTCTTTTTCTTGTTCTATAATTGTTTCTTTTAGTTCTTGTAATGATATTTCTGGTTGTGATTCAGATTCAACTATTATTTCTTCATTTTGAGTAATTATATCCTGTTTCTTTTGATCTTTTAGTCCTTTTTTTATTTCATCACGTAATTTAATTGTTTTATCCATAAATTCATCAAATTTGTTATTTGCAATTGCTTCTTCTACTTCAATATGTGATTGTGAAATAGCTTCGCCAAGTTTATCAGCGTGTTGCGGATATTGAGCCCAGAAATTTTTCATAAATTCTGACATTCTTTGTGAATAATTTTCTTCTGTATAAATGATATTTGAGGGCTGGCTATAATGATTTTTTATTAAAAATTCTGAAAGATCCTTTCTAGTACTTTCACATTTATTCCAGGCATTTATCATAGTTATTTTATGTGTTATAGACCCGCTTTGGAGTTTATTTATATATTCAACTTTTTCTTCTGCTGACATATTCTGCCAGCGATTTTTCATTAATTGTGATTGTTTCTCTCTTAGTTCAGATTTTTTTTCTGAACTCATTTTTCCTCTTGCTTTTTGAAGTGAATCTATTCTATCTTTTTTTTCTTGTTCTGTTAAATTTTCCCAATTTTGTGATAATTTTTCACCAACTAAATCCGAGTATCCTTTCCTTGTATATCTTAAAGAATTTATATACTCAATTCTTGGTAATTTAATTCCTAATGCATTCAATGTTGAACTTGTAATATAATTTTTTTCATCTTTTTTAAATACGGGATTTAAGTCATTATCTAAATCTTCATTGATTTCTCCAATCGTTTTTGATTCAAGAAATATTTTTTTCAATAAATATACCGTTAAATCTTTTTCACCTTTTACTATATATTCACCATCAGATTTTATATCATCTTCCATTAATTTTATTTCGTATAAAAGCCCTCTTTTTGCTTTTGTTTCGTTCATGCTTTTTATATCCGTGAAAAGTTCTTCGTCAGGGTATAAACTTTTAATATCTTCCGGGGTTTCACATATTTCTAAATATTCAAATGCATTTTTTTGTGCATCTATTGGTTGTGTTGTTTCTTTTTCATTTTCACTTAGTGTTTCTATATAATTTTTTACAGTTGAAGGCATTACTTCTTTATTGCAATCATAAAATCTTTTTAAGCCCTTATCAACTCTTCCTTCAAATGATAAATAATAATTTGGTGAATATGCTGCCGGTAAAAGATTATATTCTTTTTTCCCTTCTTCTTTATTATTTTGCTTTGTAATATTTTGTCTATTGTAAATGTTAAAATTACATAATGAATTTATTTTCATACTTTGTTTCCTCTTTATTCCCGAAAAGAAATATGAAAATTTTAAATTGTTATTTTGTAAATAAATGTTAATTTAAATATAAAATTATTAAATAATAAGGTGAAATTAATAAGATTTATAAAAAAAAATAGAGGTCTTATAAAAACCTCTATTCCTTTTTTGTTAAATTATAATTATTCAACTTCTATAGCATTAACCGGGCAGCAATCAGCAGCTTCTTTTACACAATCTTCGTTTCCTGAAACTGCACTTACATTTACAGTTGCTTTGTCATCAACAGAAAATACTGCATCACATACTGACTCACAAGCACCGCAAGCTATACAACTGTCATTAACTTTAACTTTCATTATTTTCTCCTTCTTATTTTATTGGGCTAAAACCCCATTCTATTATAACATTAAAAATAAAATTTAAAACAATATAAGATTAAAATACTTTATCAATTATTCCACCGCCCAACAATACATCGTTATTATAGAATGCTACGGATTGACCTATTGCAATGGATTTTTGATAATCTTCAAATTCTACCTCAATTTCATCTTTAGTAAATTCTATTTTTGCTTTGACCGGATTTTGTGTAGAGCGTATTTTGGCACTTATATTCATATTTTCTATATCTTTATTTGAATTTATCCAATTAATATTAACAGCTGTTAAATGTTTTTTAAATGTTTTATCTAACTCACCAACTATAACTTCATTTGTTTTGCTGTCTAATTTTAATACATATAACGGCTCAGAGGCAGAAATTCCGATACCTTTTCTTTGTCCTACTGTATAATTCCATATTCCTTTATGTTTTCCAAGTATTTTACCTGTTGTATCAATAATATTACCTTCTTTTTCGGGAATTTGCAGCAAATCATTATAATCTCCGGAGTAAAAGTCTTGACTATCATGTTTATCCGCAACGGGAATATTGTTTTCTCTTGCTATTTCTCTAATTTGTTCTTTTGTATATGTTCCAAGCGGTAGAATTATATTTTTAAGTTGGTCTTGCGTTAATCTGTATAGAAAATAAGATTGATCTTTTTTTTCGGCTAATCCTTTTTTTAGATAGTATTCACCATTTTCATAAGTTACTCTTGCATAGTGTCCTGTTGCAAATTTATCAAAACTTATTCCGTTTTTTTGGGCAATTAACGGAAGAACTTTAAATTTTATTTGAGAATTACACCATATACAAGGATTGGGAGTTCTGCCCTTTATATATTCAGATTTAAAGTTTTCTAATACTATTTTTTCATAATCTTCATGGCAATCAAAAACGTAATATGGAATACCAATTTTATCTGCAATATTTTGTGCTTCTGCTAAATCTTCTTTTTCATCCGGACTATAGCAGGAATTTTTATTACTTGGAGCTGATGTAATTTTTTTATTGCCCCAAATTGTCATAGTAGCACCGATTACATCATGACCTTGTTTTTTTAATAATAATGCAGTTACGGCTGAATCGACCCCGCCTGATAACCCTACAAGAATTTTCATTTTTTGCTCCCGGATAAAAGCATTTTATCTATACATTCTTTTGCTTTATTTCTTATATTTTCTGAAATGGTTATTTCATTTATTTCATTTAATAATACATTATAAATATCTTCTAAAGAATTTTGTTTCATATTAGGGCATATTGTGTTGTCATTTACACCATAGAATTCTTTTCCCCAATTTTCATTTTTACTATCTCTGTTAAGTCTGTCTGTTACACCTTTTTCTGTAGCGATCAAAAATGTTTTTGAATCTGATTTTTTTGCGTATTCCATTATTTCTTTTGTAGATCCTACAAAATCAGCGAGTTTTGCTGTTTCAACATGACATTCGGGATGCGCTAATACAAGTGCATTCGGGTATTTTTTTCTTGCATTATTTATATCTTCAGGTCTTATTTTTAAGTGCGTAGGGCAATATCCGTTATATGTTATTACTTCTACATTTTTGAGGTTCTTTTCTACCCATTTACCTAAATATGTATCAGGAACAAAGAGTACTTTTTGTTCATTTAAACTTTTAACAATACTTACGGCATTTGAACTTGTACAACAAATATCAGATTCAGCTTTTACTTCTGCTGTAGAATTTATATAACATACTACAGGAATACCGGGGTATTGTGATTTAAATTTTCTTAAATTTTCAACGTCTATCATATCAGACATAAGACAGCCTGATTTCATATTCGGTAAAAGAACTTTTTTTTCGGGTGAAAGCAATTTTGCACTTTGGGCCATAAAGTATACACCTGCAAATATTATTATATCGGCATTAGTCTTTGCGGCTTCTCTGCTTAAATATAGTGAATCACCTACGAAATCAGATACTTCATCAATTTCTATATTTTGATAGCAATGCGTTAAAATAATAGCATTTTTTTCTCTTTTTAATTTATTTATTTTTTCAATTATATTCATATAAGCCCTTTGGGTAAATATATTGTTTTTATTAAATCATAATTAAAATTGAGTGTAAAGTGAGTTTTTTTAATTTTTGGCTAATTTTCGTTGCGTTAAAATAAATCAAAAATTATATGGCTAACCAATTAAGTACACGTTTTCCAACATAATTAAAAGAGTCAATTTCTCCAAGTATTCCAGGTTTTATATCTTTTGAATATATTATTAACGGTACTTGTTCTCTTGTGTGGTCTGTTCCTTCTACTGTTGGGTCACATCCGTGATCAGCTGTTATTATTAATAAATCATCTTTTGTCATTGCGTTTATTATATCAGGTATTTTTGAATCTATTTCTTCAATAGCCTTTGCATATCCAATATAATCATTTCTATGTCCGTATAACATATCTGTATCTACCAAATTTGTAAAAATAAATTCATTTTCAAATGAATTTATTTCATATTTACTTGTTTTTAATTCTTTTAAATTTAATTCATTTTTAATTGCTTTTATTGTTATTTCAAGTCCTTCTTTATTTCCTCCGGTGTGTATGGAATGAGATATACCTTTTCCTACAAATATATCTTCTATTTTCCCAATTCCAAGTACAATACCATTATTTTCCAATATAATATCAAGAGCAGATTCTTGTGGAGGTTCAACTGAGTAATCTCTCCTCTTTGCACCAATTCTAACTGGTTTCCCATCAATAATTTGATATGGTCTTGCAATTACCCTTGATACATTATA
>CANPZN010000105.1 GCA_947588785.1 Candidatus Gastranaerophilales bacterium | reverse complement strand
AATTTTTTACTATTACATGTTTTTAGCTGTTTGTTAATTATTGTTAAATTTTTTATTTCCGCTTTGTATTTTATAACCTGATACGCATAAAATATCAGGGTATTTCTTCAATATACTGCCTTTTTAAATTTTATCATTAATATCTTCTAATATTTGGGTATTGGTGCTTAACTCAACCTTTCTTAAAGGTTTTATATAATAATTCATTAATTTGTTTTAACTTGCATACTTATTAAAGGATTATAAAAAATATTTTTTACTATTTTCCAAGAATTTTATAGTTATTATCGCTGTATTAAACATCCGCAACTAAAGAAAGGCATTCGGAATATATTCTTTTAACGGATAAAAAATTAATATTAGCAGCTAATTTATATTTTTGAAATTATCTTTAAATATTTTTGCAACAATAAGAAAAGAAATTGCAATTATAGAAAACACGAATACTGGTAAATAAGAGAGTATATGTTTAATCAGGACAATCATAATAATAAATTATTCTATTATGATATTCATTTACTCCAATTCCGTAATGGTAAGGGAATTGGTGCTCTGGTGGATTTTCATTATCTCTGTTATTAATCACATAAAATGTAAAATTTTTAATATCAAAATTACTGTTTGGTAACATATAACCGTATTTATGATATTCATAATCGGAAAAATAGTCTTGGTCTTTTGGCAACTTATCTTTTTTTATAAATATATATTTTTTTAATTCTTTATCTATATATTCTTTATTAATATCAAATTCCAATAACATTCTCTCACTTCCAAACCAGGAGTTACAATGTTTGTAAAAATGAATGTTTTTCGCCTCACTCGGAATCTGGGCAGGGAAATGTTCTATTCTGTATTGTTCATTAATACTTTCTTTTGCTTGTATATACTCTTGGGGATTTTTATACTCAATATCCAATTTAGCTTGTTCAATAATATCAAATGCGAATACTAAAGATATAAGCGTAGAAAAAGTATTCATAATATGAATTAAAAATATTACAATAAATAAAGTAACTTTTATAATTTTATTTACTTTTTCCGCATATTTCAAATATATTACAGACGCGACAACAATTAATAATGTTGGAATAATTGCGTCTATTATTACTAATAATTTTTCTGCACTCACCGTTGCACAAATTAACTTTAAAAAACATATAAAAATAGCATATAATAAAGAAATTAATACAATCCAATATTTAGCTGCAAATTGTTTTATGCTAAAGTTAATCATAATTTCACCATCATTTTAGCTTAATTCTTTTAAATTTTGTATTATTTAACGAAAAGGCAAAACAGCTGCTTTGTCTTTCTTGTTAAAATTTGTGTTTATTGTGACTGATCACCATTTAAAATGGAAAGTATCAGTTCATTTATTGTATGAGTATTTCTGAAACTAAACTTTTCTCTTTTGAAAATATATTTGTTATTTTCATTTTTTATAAAATAACCTAAAATTGTGTTATTTAGACTTAAAATACCACTTGTTTTATCAAAAAGGTATAATCTTCCATTTTTATATATATTAATTTTGTCATAAACATTTTCTGCTAATAATTTTCCTTTTATATCATAAATTACAATTCTTTGATCATTTTTTGCTAAAAATATTGGTTTTAGATAATGTTTGCAGGGCTTAATTATTTCAAATGAATAATATTTTGCCGGAATTATTGCTTTATCATCTGAATCTTTTAAACCATATAATCCGTCTTTTTTTATTAAATAAAAATTCTTTTTATCAATTGTAAACAATTTTTTGTTTTCAGTATTTGTTTTTATAATTTTAGGATTACCAATTTCATTTATTTCATAAACATATTTATTATTTTTATCCTTTTGTATTTTTGAATAAGTTATTTGATTGGTTGAAATAAAAGATTTATATTGTTGATTTAAGTCATTTTTATAAATATACTTTTGATTTTCATCTATAATATATAATTCATTTTCAGGAATTAATTTTCCGCTGCTTTTATAATGTTGATATTGTCCGTCCAGTTTAGCTGAAATTAAATTATCATTTATTATATTTATTTTCTGAAATATAGGGGCAAGTACTGTATTACCCGTTTTATCCAATAAACCATATTTATTTTTGACTTTTATTTTAAAAAAATTATCATATAAGTATATATCATCACAAATAACTAAAAAGTTATCTTTTGTTTCACTGTTATAATAACCTTTGTATTCTCCGGTTTCTATTTTAAATTCAGAATTATTTTTTTCTGTAAAAAGGGAAATTTTATCTGCCTTAATAGGGAAATCTAATTTTTTTGTTAATGTATTGTATAAACCATATTTATTATCTGATTTTACAATTACAGTATTATCATAAGTATTTAGATATTCAATTTCTGTTTCGCTATTTGAATCATTTGTCAATTCATTTTCGGCATTGGCTATAGAATTAAAGATTGTCAATATAGATATAATTAGAAGTAAATTTAGAATCTTTTTCATTTTTCTATCCTCTTATAATGTCATTAATTAAATTTCTGATATCAATGGAGATATCTGTTTCATATTTTATATTATCGGCAATTAACTTAGAAAATTTAGCTTTTTTAAATTCACCTAAATTTCTGGTTCTGTAAAAGTCTTCAAGATTTTCACACATTCTTGAATGAATTTTTAAATCACTTTTGTTTATTGGTTCTGATAAATCGTATTCATTATTTAATGTTCTTTTTATTAGATTAGTAGAAAGAATATCTTCAAATTCTCCATTTGATAATAAAATTATTTTATCTTGCTCTCTTATTTTTGATTGGAGAATATCACATATTTCTTTTGCATCTTTGTCAAATAGCATAATAACGGGAATATTTAATTTATCTTTTAATTTTAAATACAATGATGGACTTTTACTTTTTCCGCCGGCACCTAAAATGTAAATTCCAAATTTATTAAAATCTTCTTTTAATTTAGCTGCAAAGACTGGTAATAAAATTTCTTCTGTTATTCCTTCGACTATTATTAATTTTTTTATTGGAAATTTTAAAGAAAAATTTTCTCTTAAATAATATAAATTATCTTTATTAATGTTATTAAAAGAATTTGCTTTTATTAAATATTTAAGATTTATCGGGATACTTTCTGATTTAATATGTTCGAGAATCGGAGAAATATTTAAATCTGTTTCAATAAAGATTTTTGTTTTAGGATCGGTATTTTTAAAAGATAATTCGGAAGATAATTTTAATGCTATATTTGCATTGTGATTTTTTAAAGTTTTTATACCCCATAATTTTTCTACGGAATTATTCCAAATATTTTTTACATATTTTGCAACATCTTCAGCAGGTAAAGATTCCATTTCAGTTTTTGAAAATTTGGGATTGATTAAACATTTAGAAATAATAGAATAAAATACTCTCGGGTATGTATCTTCTGGCGGTTTAAATCTTGAAAGTCTATCAAGACTTATAATCATTTCCTCAAATGATAAATATTTATATTTAATATTATCTTTTATCAATAAGGTCAAAATAACTCCCTAAAAAAGAGGAGCAATTTTTGCTCCTCTTTTAAAAAATAATTAAGCATAAATTTCATTTTTGTTAGTTTGTTTAGAAACTGATTCAACAATTGACTTAACAGATGCAATCATTGCTATTGTTGAATTTAATTTATTTACGCAAGAACCTACACCAATTGCACTTGCTCCTGCTGCAAATGCCATAGGTGCTGTTGTTGTTGATATTCCTGAAGCAGTCATTATCGGTATTGAAGTATTACGTGCTAACTCAATTGTATTTGATATTGATACTTCAGCTTTTTGTAATAGACCTCTTGCACCATTATTTGTAGTTGTTACAGTTGCGGCACCTTCTGTTTGAATTAAATCAATACTCAATTCTTCAAGTTTCATTGCTAATGATATTTGTTCTGATATATTGATATGACCGGGGATTGTAACGCAAATAAAGGTTTTTTTGCCATTTAACAAAGAGAGAGTTTCTTTAACTATATTTAAAACTTCTTCTGCACTAATTCTCATACCTTTTTTGTATAAAGCGTCGAAATTTCCTACTTCAATAGCATCAGCACCTAATCTTACTGCATTAGCGAGTTCTGAAGGGATTATAGAAGAAACAAATATAGGAAGGTTTGTCATATTTTTAACCATTGATATTATTTCTTCATTGTAGCAAATATCAACAGCACTTGCACCGCCTAAATTTGCTGCAGATACTACATTTTTTATTGTTTCAATATTAAAATTATCAATACCTGCAATAACTTTTACTGCTTTTTTTTCATTTAAATGGTTTTTAAATAAATCGATTTTTTTCATTTTGCCTCCATTATTTACTTAACTAGAACTATATTTACCATTAATTATTTCGATATTTTTGTTATTTTATAACTTAATCAGGTGTTGCAACATTTTGCTTGTTCTATTGATTTTCCTTTCTTTGGGACGAGTACATCACTACACTTTGTTTGCCGTTCAGCTCACCCTCATATTCTCGGGTTTGCTCGCTTTCGCTTAGCTCCACCCTATTGAAAATTCGCTGTCTTGAATTTTCCTTTCTCTCGGGCGAGTGCTTCACTACACTTCGTTTGTCGTTCAGCTCACCCTCATATTCTCGGGTTCGCTCGCTTTCGCTTAGCTCCACCCTATTGAAAATTCGCTCATCACAATTAAAAAGTTGCTTACCTATTTAACACATCAATCGTAAATTTCATCATTGTGAAAACTTACTCTGACATGCTTTAATACATACTTATAACTTTATTAATTATTATTTGTTAAGTAATTATAACATAATTTAAAAAAATAAACAGGCTTTTTTAAGCCTGTTATAATTTTTCTTATTTAATCTTGTGTTGCGGCTTTACGCTTGTTGATTGCAAACGTACTTTTGTTCCAAAATTTTTCACTCATACTACCTGTGAACCCGAGAAAATTTATTCGGATAACTTATTATTTCTATTTTATAGATTTTTGTGTCCGTTCCACCTGTGATCGATTTGAGAATTTCTTTCCGTAGCATTTAATGAAGCATTCCATAGACTTGCTCCAAGTGAGATAACAAGTCCTGTTATTGCCAGAGCACGAGATGGTATTTGTTTTACATTTTCTTTTCCGGAGTGATTTCTAACATAATTTATCATATTGCTACCGGTATATAAAAAGGCAGCCATTACAGAACCTTTACCAATACCTCTTGCAAATCCTTTTACATATTCTTCAGATGTAGCGATAGTCTTTTTTATATTGGCTATAAATTCTTTTATTCTTCTTATTGGACCTTTTTTCTTTTTCTTAGTTTCTGATAATTCAATTGAATCTTTATTAGTTTGAGTTGTTGGTAGATTCATTATATTAGAACTTGGTAATGCATCTTTTACTGTTAATGGTTCAGATGTAGCTTGTGTAATTCCTTTACTGAATTGATATTGCGGCATACCGCTAAAAACTGTAGAAGTCATATATACCTCACTTACTAAGCAATTTTATTAAAACATGTAAACAATATTTTTTGTTTAATTTTGAAAAAAAAATTAACTTTTATTAATAATATTTAACATATCTTTTATAGCAGAGTCCAGACCGGTAAATATAGCTTTAGATATTATACTGTGACCAATATTTAATTCATGTAGTCCTGTAATTTCATTCATTTTATGAACATTTTTATAATTTAACCCGTGTCCTGCATTTACTTTTAAACCTAATAAATGGGCTAAAGAAGCTGCTTGTTTTAGTTTCATAAACTCTTTTTCTTCATTTTCAGTTCCAAAAGCTCTAGAGAATGCTCCTGTATGAAGTTCTATAAAGGGTACACCTATTTCAGCAGCGGCACTGACTTGTTTTTTATCAGGATCAATAAATAAGCTTACTTGAATACCTTTTTGAATTAATGGTTTTATATAATCCTTTAATTTTTCTTTTTCATCGCAGATATTTAATCCGCCTTCGGTTGTAATTTCTTTTCTGTTTTCAGGTACAATACAGCAAGCGTCAGGAAGTAATTCTAATGCAATTTTTTTCATTTCATATGTAGCTGCCATTTCTAAATTTAACCTGCATTTTAAATCATTTTTCAATGAAAATACATCATTATCTACAATATGTCTTCTATCTTCTCTAAGATGTGCTGTAATGCCATGTGCTCCGGCTTCTATACAAATTTTTGCAGCTTCTATAACAGAGGGTTCATTTTCACCTCTGGCATTTCTGAGTGTTGCAACGTGATCGATATTGACTCCAAGTAACATAATTTTTCTCCATAATTTATTATCTTGTTAAGTTTCACTAATTGCTTCTAGTTACTGTTTAGAAATTGAACTTAACCTTAATTATTATAAAATATAAATGTAGGTATTTACAATATAATTTTTTTTGATAATATATAGATATGGATATTCCTCAGTAGCTCAATGGCAGAGCATTCGGCTGTTAACCGAAGGGTTGTAAGTTCGAGTCTTACCTGAGG
>CANPZN010000104.1 GCA_947588785.1 Candidatus Gastranaerophilales bacterium | reverse complement strand
ATAATAATTTAATTTTACTACGAATATAGCTTAAAGACTTTATTTTTTATAAATTGTATCAGTTTGTAATGTTTGTTTAAATGAGGTAATTTATATTACTTTATCTATTAATCCGTACTCTACAGCTTCTTTCGCAGACATATAATTATCACGTTCAGTGTCAGCATATATTTTTTCTATGGTTTGACCTGTATGTTCCGCCAGTAATGTATTTAATTCTTTTTTCATTCTTAATATTTCTTTTGCTTCAATTTCTATATCCGTTGCTTGACCTTGTGCTCCGCCAAGAGGTTGATGGATCATTATTCTTGCACTCGGTAGTGCCATTCTTTTACCTTTTGTTCCTGCTGATAATAGAAATGCTCCCATTGAGGCAGCTTCTCCCAAACATATTGTTGATACATCCGCTCTTACATGTTTCATTGTGTCATATATTGCCATTCCGGCTGTTATAACACCTCCGGGACTGTTTATATACATCATTATATCTTTTTCGGGATTTTCCGAATCCAACAACAAAAGCTGTGCAACTATTGAGTTTGCCATTTCATCATCTATTTCTTCCCCCAAAAATATTATACGTTCTCTTAATAATCTTGAGAAAATATCAAATGATTTCTCTCCTTGTGATGAAGATTCTATTACTGTGGGAATATAACTTAATATAGTATTTCTATCCATGAACAACCTCAATATTTCTATTAATATTTCTAAAATTTAAATCCTTTATTATTATTATATACAAAAATCTCAATTTTGATACAATATTTATAATATTTTATTCTTTAAAATTGTCCGAGTAAATTTTCTCTTGGAAGTGGTATTTAATAAACCTACATATTAAAGTGAGAGTCTGCTTGCGTCAGTTGCAGATATTTATAACATTATATACAAAGGCTAAATATGATAATTGATACAAATTTTCTTTCATACGACTTTATGACTGATTTTAACGGGCCAAAAAGACACTTCCCCGAACCATTTTATCCGTCGGGACTTTTTGATAATCAAAAACCTACTTATAAATATGGCCCTAAATCCAGTGAATATCCGAATTTAACTTTGCCTTGCACTCTTCATGATGATAATGGCAATTCCATTTCTGACGGGTATTATATGGTTGTTCTTTCCAATAATATGAAATACCTTGATTTATATCAAAGTAATACATTAAAAGCTCGTGTTAAAGTCATTAAACTTGTTGAAAAAATGTATACTCAAGAAGAACTTAGGGAAGAATCCGAAATAATCGGAAGAATGGAAAGGGCAAAACTTAACAAAAAATTACAAAAATACAGAGAAGCCGAAGAAGATTTACTTGCCTTTAAAGATAGAGTAAAAGCAAATTCTTATGCTGAAATCTTTGATTCCGGAAAAGGTTATTATATTCTTAATTATAATTTTAATGGTAAAAAAGCTACGGGAATTATTCAAAAATAAATATGATTTTTCCGATTAAAATGTTATTATTATTTTATCTGAAAAATTTCAAAACTTTTTATATTATTTAGACTAATAAGGATTCAACATGTTTAAATCTTCAAGAAATGTATTTACAATAAAAACTTCACCATATAATGATAATGAAAAACTGGAAAATCTTTTAAATAATATGTCAAAAGATGGTTGGGATGTTTATTCAATACAAGAAAATGAAAATGACGACGGAAGAATATATTACAATTGTATTTTTATTAAAGAAATGGAAATTGAAGATTCCACTTTTAACGAAACTTCTGATTTATTAAACTTTAAATCCAAAATTGAACGAATTATTAATCCTGAACTTGATCCTTTTGAATTATGTGTTGATATTCAGAAAAAAATTAAAGATAAAAGACAAAAAATTGCTCAGGTTAAATCATTAATAGATGAAACGTCTGAAGATTCAAGATCTATTTTAAATGATGAAATTTCTAAACATATCAACGAACTTGAAGAATTAAAACAGAACCTTTCTAAAGTAATCACACCTGATATTATGGAGAAAAAACTCGGTGAAAAAAAATTAACACTTGCTATTTCTGAAGAACTAATTGACATACTCGACAGTGATAATGAATATAACCTTTTATCTCAAATAGTTCTAATCAGACAACATTTAACAGAAAGTTTAGGTTTTATTATTCCTCAAATCAAAATAGAAGTTGATGATTCACTCGAAGAAAATGAATTTTCAATAAAAGTTAGAGGTGTACCCGTTTTAAATTCATATGCATATCCTAAACATACTTTATTTTTCAAAAATGAATTAAAAATAGATAAATTTCCTAATGAATCTATTGAAAGTACGGATATAATTTCAGGCTTAGAAACTGTTTGGATCAATGAGAATAAAGCAAAAGATTTCTGGGCTAAAGGTTTAGATTCTAATGATTACATTGCAAAATTGATCGAATATACCGTAATAAAGTATATAGATGATATATTTGATTACTCTGATATTAACAGATATATTGAAATTGTCAGCAATCAGAATTTATACCTTATTGAAAATATTATTCCGGACTATATGTCTGTAGCTGAATTAAAATATATTCTTTGTAATTTAATCAAAGAAAAAGTTTCTATCAAAGATATTGTATTTATTTTTGAAAAAATAAATGATTTTGCTGATGAAACAAATAAAGAAGATTTATTAACAAGACTAAGAATTTCTCTTGCTCGTCAAATAAGCTATTCTTTAACTACTGATCAAGATAAAACGATTCATGCTTATGAATTATCAGAAAAAAGTATTAATTCTTTTATCGGTGAAAAAAATGAAGAAGAAATTATACATATTGAAAGTACAAAAATAGAAAAAGTTATTTCTGACATAAAAGAAAAAGTAAAAGAATACACTCCGACTAACCAAGAGATAATTCTTATAGCTCCTATGAAATTAAGACATATTATTTATTTAATTTTATCTCAAATGTTACCAAATATAAGAGTTATTGCGAGAGAAGAATTATTATTCGATTATCCGTTGCAGATAATAAGTATTATATAAAAATTTTTTTAGGGGCGTTTTAAAAGGTTATAAATAAACTGCAAAGCTGAAGTGAGTATGCCTGTATCCGAAGCAGAGTGTAAACAATTTTACGGTTTCTACAGCGGATTAAATAAAATATAAACCTTATAAAGTAGTTTTATTTATACAAACTTTGTGCCATAAAACTATTTAGATTATTTCTTAAATTCATCAATCTTATATTCATTTGATTTTTTAGATTTTGACTTCTTATTTTATCCGCAACAATATTAAATTCCATATCAGATAATGAATTATGACGAACTGTTGTCGGAACATAATTACTGTTATTACTTGAAGATGATTTTTCCGTATAATTTAATCTAAAAGATATTGGAGATATTTTCATTTTTTTCCTTACTTTTTGTATCATTATTATAATACAAAATATTAATAAGTACCTGTTTTTCTAAACCTTATAAAAAAAAAATTTGCTAAAATTATCAATGAAATATAAAATGAGAATATGAAAAAAATCATTATTTTTAATATTTTGATGTTAATATTAGGATTTTTTATAATTGATTATGCGGTATTTGCTGTTTTAAAACATAAATATAATGCTTCGCATGTTTTTTATTTTAAAAACATGTTTAAAAAAATTGCGACATCTGAAAAACGGGATAAAGATTATTTAAATAATGAACTTGATGAATGGAGACATCCTTTAAACAGTAAAGTTAATGAAAAATCAATTATTTTTACCGGATGTTCTTTTATGTATGGAGATGGTTTAAAAGAAGAAGATACATTGCCTTATCTTATTTCTAAAAAAATTAATAATCCTGTTTATAATCTTGCAATGTGCAGTGAAGCCATTAATACAACACTTGCTATGTTACGAAACGGATTATTTTTTGAAAAAAGTAATAATTCTTATCCGGCTGTTTTTATTTATTTGTATTGCGAATTTCATTTAAAAAGAATTGTCATGCCTAATGAAATGTTTGAATCTAATGAATTTTTATACAAAATCAAAAATAATACTTTAATAAGAAAGAAACCGCCATTTATTGTTTCTCGATTTCCGCTTCTTTCTTTTGCAAGAGAAAATATATTTGAGTTTAATTTACATCATAATAGGTTTTATAAAGAATATCTCAAAAAATTACTTAAATTACATTTTATTGAAGTAAAAAACTTAATTGATAAAAAATATCCAAACGTAAAATTTATAATACTTGTTTTTTCAGATTCCGATATTTTTGAACAAATAGCAAATGATTTAGAAAAGGAAGGATTTATAATAATTAGAATAAAAGAAGATTTTGGATATGATCTTGATAAAGAACAATATAATTTACCCGATGGTCATCCGAATGCAAATGCTTGGCTGGGCGTAGCTCCAATGCTTATAGAAAAATTAAAAATTATTTCAGATGACATAATCTTAAAAAAATAGATGTTATGTTTATACAATATTTTCAGGCGGTTCAACAATGAATGTAACTGGGCCGTCATTCACAAGAGTTACTTCCATGTGTGCTGCAAACACTCCTGTTTTTACGATTGAATTTGTTTCTTTTACCTTTGATATAAAATACTCATATAATTCTTTTGCTTCTACAGGATTCATGGCATTATCAAAAGATGGTCTTGTTCCTTTTTTAACATCTCCGGCAAGTGTAAACTGAGATACTATTAATATTTCACCTTTTACATCTTGTATTGATAAATTCATTTTACCATTTTCATCCGAAAAACATCTTAGTACGGAAATTTTTGAAGCAAGCCATTGTGCTTGTTTTTTTGAATCACCTTTACAAGCACAGAATAATATTAAATATCCTTTGTTTATTGAGCTATTTAGTTTTCCATCTATTGTAACAGAAGCACTTTTTACTCGTTGAATTACTATTTTCATTATTTTACTGCAATAACTTCTATTTCAACTAAAGCATTTTTTGGTAATTCTTTTACTGCTACACAAGAACGTGCGGGTTTTGAAATAAAATATTGTTCATATATGGTATTAAAAGTTACAAAATCTTTTATATTTGCCAAAAAACAGGTTGTTTTTACGACATCATTATAACTAAATCCTGCCGCTTCAAGTAATGCACCTATATTTTTTAAAATTTGAATTGTTTGTTCTTCTATTCCACCATCAATAAATGTATTTGTTTTCGGATTTATAGCTATTTGTCCTGAACAATATAACGTATTACCTGCACATATTGCCTGTGAATATGGGCCTATTGCCTTTGGTGCATTTTCTGTTGATATTACTTTATTCATTTATATTGAAATCTCCTAATTTATTTTGTATTGCCTTATCTACATTTTCAGAAATAGCATCTTCAGGTGCTAAAGAATCCTTTGTATCGGTTACAACAATTTTATTAACAGCCATAACTGAATCATTTTCCATTAAGTTTTGTATACGAACACCTGTTGCAGGTCTGCCTTGACGTGAAATATCACTTGCTTTTATTCTTGATACAATACCATTTTGAGTTACAACCATAATTTCATCATTTTCTTCTACCACTGTTAATGCAACAAGTCTTGATGTTGATGATTTAAATTTAGTTGCTATCAATCCGATACCGCCTCTATTCTGGGCTCGGAATTCAGACATTTTTGAGCGTTTTCCGAAACCGTCTGATGTTACTACCAATAAATCAGCATCAAAATTTCTCGGTATTATATCACATCCGATTATTGTATCAGATGATCTTAATTTCATTGAATTTACGCCTCTTGCACTTCTGCCTAACGGTCTTAAATCATCGAGTGCAAATCTTATTGCCATACCGCAAGAAGTTGCAATAAATACTTCATCTGAGTTATTTGCCTGTTTTACCCAATTTAGAGTATCGCCTTCTTCAAGTCCGATAGCAATAATACCGTTCTTTCTTATGTTAGCGAAATTATCAAGACCTATTCTTTTAATGTAACCTTTTTTAGTGAGCATTACAAGATTTGAATTCGGGTTGAAGTTTGACACGGGAACTACTGCTGTTATCTGCTCATCCTGTTCTATAGGAAGAACGTTAATTATTGGTAATCCTTTAGCTTGTCTTGATCCTTCGGGAAAGTCATATACATTCAAGCTGTAAACAGTACCTTTACTTGAGAAGAATAATACTTTATCGTGCATCATTGCAGTGAAGAAATGACCCACATCATCATCTTCTTTTGTTTTAATTCCGCCTTTACCTCTTGTAGCTCTATTTTGACGTTCAAAGGTATCAAGTGAAATTCGTTTTATGTAGCCTTGACGAGTAATGAATACAGCCATTGCCACATTCGGAGTTAAATCTTCAATTGTCATTTCGTCAGCTTCAGGCAAAATTTGTGTTTTTCTTTCATCGCCGTATTTTTCTTTATCTTCATTTAATTCTGTTTTTATTAAAGCTAAAACTTTGTTTCTGTCTGAAAGAAGTTCTTCATATTCTTTTATTTTCTTCTGCAATTCGTCAAACTCGGCTTTTATTTTATCTTGTTCTAAGCCTGTCAAACGTCTTAACTGCATTTCAAGAATTGCGTTAGCCTGATCAACATCAAGCCCATACCTTGACATCAAACCGATTCTTGCATCATCTGCCGTTTTTGATTTTTTAATAAGTTCAATAACATCATCGAGGCTTGCCAATGCAATTAACAAACCTTCTAAGATATGAGCTCTCATCTTTGCTTTTTTTAGGAAGAAAAGAGTTCTTCTTGTAATAATTTCAACTCTGTGTTCAATAAATTCATTTAAAACTTCAAGCAGATTCATTAATCTTGGCTGTTGCCCTACCAAAGCGAGCATGTTAACACCAAACGTTGCAGTTAACTGCGTAAATTTATATAAATTATTTCTTACGACTTCAGGTTTTGCGTCACGTTTTAATTCTATAACAATACGCAT
>CANPZN010000103.1 GCA_947588785.1 Candidatus Gastranaerophilales bacterium | reverse complement strand
TGAGCCCAATTGGATTTTAAGTCCAACGCGTCTACCACTTCCGCCACCAAGGCTTCCGTATGAGTAATATAATACAAAAAAAAAAATATGTAAAGAAAAAAATTATATAAAGTATATAAAATTAAAAAAAAGTTGTTAAAAAGACCTTAATCATGGTAGAATTAAACCATAATAACGGATTAATAATTTTATATGGATAAATAAAAAAAATAATACTGTCCTAAAAAATTTCAAAAAAATAAATAAAAATGAAATTTTTGAGTGAAGTATTGAAAAGGTAAATACTCGAATATCGAAAATAAAAAATTGGTTCGATAGGCAAATGTATGATTAAATGTTAAAAGATCCTCTATGCCAAGACTGAAAGAGATTTTAATACAACTGATAGACGAGTGTGAAACCGTAATAGATATATATACATTAAAAGTGTATAGAAGAAAGAACGAGGTACGGGAAAATTAATATTGATTCTGGTAGTTTAAATTTGATTATACTTCTTATAATACTAATTGTAGCTTTTCTGCTTTTATGGCGAGACTTTAAAAAAGGACAGAAAGAAAAGCAAGAATTGCTTCAAAGCATAGAAGAAAAAAACAGTTTGTATAAAAAAGAAGCGATGTTGGCTGCAAAAGAAGCAGTTCAAAAGGATATAGAAAAATTTCAGGAAGAAACAAAAGAACGAAGACAAGAACTTGCAAGGTTAGAGTCTAAGTTATTAAAAAGAGAAGAAATTCTTGAAGATAGGGAACAAAAACTGGCAGATAAAGAGAGTAATTATCTGAAACGAGAAGATGAATTATCTGACAAAGAAGATTATGTTGCGGAATTAATGCAAAAACAGATTCAAGAATTAGAAAGAATTACGGGTTTAACATTAGAAGAAGCTAAAAAATTGTTATTTGAACAATTGAAATCAGATTTGCAGCAGGAAGCTAATGCTTTAATTCGTGAAAATGAGAATCATATCCGAGAAATAGCTGATGAGAAAGCGAAAGAGATTCTTACAACAGTTATGCAAAGATGTGTAATAGATCAAATCGTAGAAACTACAGTTACATCTGTAAGTTTACCGTCTGATGAAATGAAAGGAAGAATAATTGGGCGTGAAGGAAGGAATATAAGGACATTAGAAACATTGACAGGAGTTGATTTAATAATAGATGATACTCCTGAAGCTGTAGTATTATCTTGTTTTGATCCAGTAAGAAGAGAGATTGCGAAATTAGCATTAGAAAAATTGGTTGCAGATGGAAGAATTCACCCGGTAAGAATAGAAGAAATGGTGGAAAAATCCAGAATTGAAGTAGAACAAAAGATTAAACAAGAGGGTGAAAATGCCGCAATGGAAATGGGCATTATGAATTTAAATAAAGAAATGATAAAAACCCTTGGAAGGTTGTATTATAGAACGAGTTATGGTCAGAACGTATTACAGCATTCATTAGAAGTTGGACATATAGCCGGCATGATAGCAGCAGAAATCGGAGCGAATGTAAAAGTTGCGAAGAGGGCAGGATTACTGCATGATATAGGAAAGGCAATAGACCAAACACAAGAAGGTACTCATATTGAGTTAGGAGTAGAATTAGCCAAAAAATATGGAGAAAGGGAAGATGTAATTCATGCTATAGAAGCACATCACGATGATATAACTGCGAATACAGTGGAGGCAGTACTTGTAAAACTTGCAGATGCTATATCAGCAGGAAGACCCGGAGCAAGAAGAGATACTCTTGAGATATATATTAAGAGATTGCAAAAATTAGAGGAAATAGCATTAAGTTATGAAGGTATAAAGCAATCTTTTGCAGTACAGGCAGGACGAGAAATAAGAGTAATAGTGCAGCCTGATAAGTTTGATGATCTGGCAAGTACCAGATTGGCAAGAGATATTGCAAAACGAATAGAAGAAGAACTTGATTATCCGGGACAGATAAGAGTTACGGTAGTAAGAGAATTAAGAACTACCGAAATAGCTAAGTAGCGAAATTTGAGAAAGGGTGAAACGAACCCGAGTAACGAAGGGGCTGAAGTAAAAAGAACAAAGCACTTCAATACAGCCGACAAATAAAAATAAATTAAGCTAAACTTTAAAGTTTTCGCTGCACCAATTTCAAGAGAATAAAACCGGATTTGATAAATGACAGAACAAATAAAAATTATGTTTTTGGGCGATATAGTAGGGAGAGCCGGAAGGCAAGCCGTACAAAAATATATCGCCCGTTTAAATAATGAAAATAAATATCCCGATTTTATAATAGCAAATGTAGAAAATGCTTCTCATGGATTTGGTTTGACACAAAAAAATTATAATGAATTGTTATCATATGGTATAAATGCTTTTACATCAGGAAATCATATATGGGATAAACGTGAAATATTTGATTATATAGAAAAAGCAGATAAATTAATCCGCCCGATAAATTATCCTGAAGGAACGAAAGGAACAGGGTATAGAATATTTGAAACAGACAAATGTAAAATAGGTGTTATAAATGTTTTAGGCAGAACATTTATGAGTTTGATTGAATCACCTTGGGAATTATTAAACAAAACAATTAAAGAAATACAAGAGGAAACACCGATAATAATAATAGATATCCATGCCGAAGCGAGTGCCGAAAAGATTTGTATGGGGCGATATTATGCCCAAATGGGGGTAACTGGAATATTAGGCACCCATACGCATGTCCAAACGGCAGATGAACAAATATATAATGAATGTTGCGGCTATATAACAGATGTCGGATTTTGCGGAGATGTATCAGGTGTAATTGGTATGGATTATGAAGTATCTGTAAAACGATTAATAACATCAATTCCTGAACGATTAGAAGTGGCAGATTCAGGAATATCTCAAATAAACGGAGTAATGATTACCGTTGATAAAATAACAGGGAAAACGGAATCAATAAAAAGAATTAATGAAAAAATAAATATTAGTGAGGAAAATATGATTATGAAAGGATAAGGAAGTGAAAGTCGATTTACATATCCATACATCTTTCTCAGATGGGGCATTTTCACCGGAGAAAATAGTCGATACTGCGATAGATGTCGGGCTTGGTGCGATTGCTATTACCGACCATGATAATATATTGTCGCATAATATAGCTAAAGAATATGCAAAGGATAAAACCATAGAAATATTACCAGGAGTTGAAATTAATACAATCTATAAAGGATATGAAGTACATATTCTTGGGTATTTTATGGATTTGAAAAATAATGATTTCCAGAAATTGATAAAAAGTCAACAACAGGCGAGATTAAAACAAACAAAAGAAATAATAGCATTATTGGCGAAAAAAGAAGGAATCAAAATAACATTAGATAGTATAATCAAGCAGGTAGCGGAAGGCGGAAGTATCGGACGACCTCATATAGCAAAAGCAATAACAATGGCAGGCGGAACATCAAGTGTAATAGAAGCATATAACAAATATATTAAAGATGGTTCAAATGTATATATTCAAAGAAAGACAGTTACACCATTTGATGCCGTAGAAGTGATATATGATGCCGGAGGCATTCCTGTTTTTGCACATCCTTTTGATGTTGATATTGCGGAACAACTGACTAAAGAGATGATGAATTTTGGATTAAGAGGACTTGAAGCGTATCATAGAAAACACTCACCTGCAATTATAGAATATTTTTCTACGTTGGCAGAAAAATATGGATTAATAATAACAGGTGGATCTGATTTTCATGCACCGAATCCAAATAATGGCAATATAATTATGGGGAAAAATTTTGTTCCTGATTGGATATATGATGAATTGATGAAAGAAAAAAGAAGAATGGAACTTGCAAAGTGAAGAATTTTTCTTTTAGCATATTTAATATTATCTGCTTATTATCACTTGTATTATTAATTTTTTTAATAATACTTCCGTTTAATTTAATAAATATGGAGCAGGCTCAAAGAATAGCAAAATGGAAATGTGTATATGAGAATATAAAATATAATTTTGACTTGGTAAATTTGCATGAAGGAAGTATAAAACCGTTAGTGGGTGAAACGGAAAAAATCATAACGGAAGAAGATATATTAAATAGAATAATTCCTTATTTTAAGAATGCGAAAGAATTACAATATATAACAATACCGGAATATACATATAAATATATGAACGGAACAAATGTGATAAAATCGTGTGTGTTTTATTTCGATAAATTTATGGAAATAAATGATGGAATGTTAATATCAATAAATAGTAATATTGAATGCGAGCATGAAAATTTGAAAGCTGATTATTTAATGTTTGTTGATATTAATGGCAGAAAAAAGCCAAATCGAATAGGTCAGGATATATTTTTTATAAATGTATATGATCATGACATAAAACCATATGGGTGGAATAAAGTAAAAGAATTAAGGGCGGATTGTTCTCCAATTGGGAGCGGAAAATATTGCAGTGAGTATTATTTATTAGGAGGACAATTTTAAAATTGAGTAAAATATATGTTCATGATATTTTATTAAAATCTGTTTAAATATATTAAATAAAAAGAGAGTAAAAATTAATCAATAAGGAGACAAGAATGACAGAGAAAAGAGTGTGGTTATTCAAGGAAGGCAATGCTTCCATGAGAAATCTGTTAGGCGGTAAAGGTGCTAATTTGGCAGAAATGACAAATTTAGGTTTGCCTGTACCTCCCGGTTTAACAATAACAACTGAAACATGCATGGAATACATTAATAACGGCAATAAAATGCCAACAGGCTTGATGGAAGATGTAAAAGAAAAATTAAAAATAGTAGAACAGCAAGCAGGTAAAAAATTTGGAGATAAAACGAATCCGTTATTAGTTTCTGTTCGTTCAGGTGCAAGAATATCAATGCCAGGGATGATGGAAACTATTTTAAATCTTGGCTTAAATGATGAAACAGTTGAAGCAATGGTAAAATTAACCAACAACCCGAGATTTTGCTATGACAGTTACAGAAGATTTTTAACAATGTTTGGTTCTGTTGCTTGGGAAATGGACAGACAAAAATATTTTGAATCTGAAGTAGAAAAAGTGAAAGCAAGAGAAGGTGTTAAATCTGATACGGAAATATCAGCAGAGGGATGGAAATCATTAATACCGATATATAAAAGAGTAATAAAAGAAGTAACAGGCAAAGAATTTCCTCAAGATCCTTATGTTCAATTGCAAGAAGCTATTGAAGCGGTATTCAGGAGCTGGAATATACCCAGAGCAGTAGCATACAGAAACATGAATAAAATCGATCATAATTACGGTACAGCAGTTAACGTACAAACAATGGTATTCGGGAATATGGGTGATGACTGTGCAACAGGTGTTTCATTCACAAGAAACCCTGCAACCGGTGAAAATAAATTCTATGGTGAATATTTAACAAATGCACAAGGTGAAGACGTTGTTGCAGGTATAAGGACTCCAAAACCGATTGCTATGTTAGAAACGGAAATGCCTGATTTATACAAACAATATGTTGATATAGCTAAAAAACTTGAACTTGGTTATAAAGATGTTCAAGATATGGAATTTACTATTGAAAGAGGTAAATTATATATTCTTCAAACAAGAAACGGTAAAAGAACAGCGGCAGCTGCGGTTAGAATTGCCGTTGAAATGCATGAAGAAGGCATTATAACAAAAGAAAGAGCAATACAGCTTGTTGACCCGTACAGTGTAAATCAAATTTTACTTCCTTGTTTTGATACAAAAGCGATGGAAGAAGCTAAAAAGATTTCAACCGGTGTAAATGCATCTCCCGGTGCTGCGGTTGGTAAAATTGTATTTGATACGGAAGAAGCGGCAAAAAGAGGCGAAGCAGGCGAAAAGGTTATACTTGTACGTATAGAAACATGTCCTGATGATATTCACGGAATGGCTGTTTCTCAAGGCGTATTAACATTAAGAGGTGGTGCAACTTCACACGCTGCCGTTGTTGCCAAAGGAATGGGCAAGCCATGCGTTTCAGGGTGCGAAGATATTAAGATTGATTTAGCTAATGAAACATTAACAGGTTCAGACGGAACGGTTTACCATAAGAATGATATTATTTCATTAGACGGCGGAAAAGGTTTAGTTATGGCAGGAGCAGTTAAACTTGTTGAAGCTAAGATTGATGATAATTGGAATAAATTCTTTACTTGGGTAAATGAAATAAAAAGATTGCATGTTGAAGCTAATGCTGATACTCCTAAAGATATTGAAAATGCGTTAAAATTCGGAGCTGAAGGTGTCGGACTTTGCAGAACTGAACATATGTTTATGGATCCGGATAGGCTCCCTTGGGTACAAAAAATGATTATTGCAGGTACTCCTGAAGCAAGAAAAGAAGCGTTGGATAAACTTCTTCCTATGCAGTATTCAGACTTTTACGCTATGTTTAAAGCATTAGGAGATAAACCTTTGACGGTTAGATTACTTGACCCGCCGTTACATGAATTTTTACCCGATAAAGAATCTTTAATAGCGGAAGTTGCAACACTAAAAGCTCAAGGCAAAGACGCAAAAGAAAAAGAAGAACTTTTGCACATTGTTGAAGGACTTTCTGAATCAAATCCGATGATGGGGCTTCGTGGCTGCCGTTTAGGATTGACATATCCTGAAATAAATGAAATGCAAGTTAGAGCAATCTTTGAAGCATGCTGTGACCTTAAAAAAGAAGGACATAACGTTCAACCTTGGGTAATGATTCCTTTAGTCGGGCATGTTAATGAGCTAAAGATTGCTAAAGAAATTTTAGTTCGTGTAGCTAAAGAAGTTATGACTGAAAAGGGTGTTGAAGTTAACTATAAATTTGGTACAATGATAGAAATTCCTCGTGCTGCTTTAACAGCTGACGAGATAGCAGAATATGCTGAATTCTTCTCATTTGGTACTAACGATTTAACTCAAATGACATTCGGTTATTCAAGAGATGACGCTGAAGGTAAGTTCTTAAACAGATATGTTGAACAAAAGATACTTCCTTCAAATCCTTTTGC
>CANPZN010000102.1 GCA_947588785.1 Candidatus Gastranaerophilales bacterium | reverse complement strand
TAAAAAGTAAATAAAAAATTAAAATTCATAGCGGAGTATAGCTGAACTTCTTAGAAGAAAGGTAGACTATAGTCTACTCTACTGGCTCAGATCAAATTTTAAAATAAGCTGCACCAATTTCAAGAGAGTGAATTTTCCGTAGGGTAGAGGCGAAGTTGGTTTAAATTTGGATTAAATATAAAAAGTAAATAAAAAATTAAAATTCATAGCGGAGTATAGCTGAACTTCTTAGAAGAAAGGTAGACTATAGTCTACCCTACTGACTTAGATCAAATTTTAAAATAAGCTGCACCAATTATTAATCAGATTAGATGTGATAATCTTACATCAGCTGCCAGTTTATGAGCATACAATCCTTCTTTTTCAGCTAAAAATGAGGCATTCTCAGCTGTTTCATTTAATGATTTATCTTTTATTGTTTGATATGTTTGTATCTTTATATAGTCAAAAACACTCAAGCCACCGCTATATTTTGATACTTGGTTTGTCGGAAGTGTATGATTAGTACCTGAAACATAATCACCAAAAACTTCCGCAGAAAAATTACCTATAAACATTGAACCATAATTAGTAAATTTTTTTGTATAATCCTTTTCATTTTTAACACAAATTTCCAGATGTTCAGGAGCTTTTTCATTTGATAATTTTATTGCTTCTTCTATTGAATTAACAATAACTGCAATGGATTTTTGATATGATTTTTCTGCTATTTCTTTTGTCGGCAATAATTTCAAATATTCTTTTGCTTTTAAATCAACCTTATCAGCAAAATCTTTTGAAAAACATATTAAAAATGCTCTTGCATCTTTATCATGCTCACACTGTGCCAGAATATCAGCTGCTACAAAGTTTGGATCAGCTGTTTCGTCTGCTACAATTAATACCTCGGAGGGCCCTGCAAGAAAATCTATACCGCAATTTCCATAAACTTCTTTTTTTGCTGATGTTACATATTTGTTACCTGGCCCTACAATCTTATTAACTTTATTTATTGTTTCCGTACCATATGCCATTGCTGCTATAGCTTGTACACCGCCTATTTTATATATTTCATCAGCACCTGAATAATATGCTGCAGCTATAGTTATTGGTTTTATTTTGGGAGACATTGCTACTATACGTTTTACCCCTGCTGTTTTGGCAGGTACTATTGTCATTATTGCACTGGAGGGCAACGGATAATTACCTCCCGGTATATAACAACCTACGGAATCTAAAGGTATTATTTTATGTCCCAATATATTTCCGTTAATATTTAGCTCTAATTCCTTTATGCTGCCTAATTGAGCTTCCGCAAATTCCCGTACATTTCTTATTGCAAATTGAATTGTATTTTTTGTTTTTTCATCTATCTGTTTTATAGCTTCACTTATTTCATCTTTTGTTAGTTTAAAATTTGAGATTTCACCATCTCCGAATTTTTTTGTATATTCTCTTATCGCAACATCACCTTTTGTTTTTACGTCTAAAATAATTTCGGATACGGAATTAATATTTTCAAATTCAATTTTTTGGAAAAAACTATTATCTATTTCATTCAATGTATATATTTTCATATAATCCTATTTCGTTCTTGATGCCAAATTATTAATTATATCTTGAGGAGTTACATTGTGAAGTGCCATATAAGTTAACATATGATATGCTAAATCACTTGCTTCCCAAGCCAAACCATCACCTTTTTCATAATTAACTGATTCAAATGCTTCTTCCATTATTTTTCTTTGAAGTTTAAATTCATCCTTGAATAACTTTGTTGTATATGAACCTTCAGGTAATTTTTCTTTTCTATCCAATAAAAGATTATAAAGTTCATTTATACAAAACTCTTTATCTTCAAAACATGAATATCTTCCTGTATGACATGCATATCCTTTTTGTTTGACTTTAAATAATAAACTATCCTGATCGCAATCGAATTTTGCACTTATCAATTCTTGAGTATTACCTGATGTTTGCCCTTTAGTCCATAATTCTTTTCTTGATCTGCTGTAATACGTAGCTAATCCGTCTTTTAATGACTTCTTTAATGATTCTTTATTTGAATATGCAAGCATTAAAACTTGTTTTGTTTCAATATCTTGTACTATTGTCGGGATTAACCCATCTTGTTTATCAAAATCCATTATTGCGATATATGCTTCTTCAAGATTAACTGCTCCGGTATAAATACACATTCCCAACTGTGTAGATACATTCATTTTATTTAATGCTAATATTTCTTCGATTGTAGATATTCCACCTGCCGCAATAATTGTCTTTTTTGTTAAGCCCCTGATTTTCTTAATTGATTCAATATCAGTTCCTTGCATCATTCCTTCTTTGTCTACTATTGTATAGAGATAACCGGAACAAAAATTATCAAATCTTTTAATATAATCCTCAGGAGAAGCATTAACTTGTGTAGTCCATCCTTCTATTGTTATCTTACCTTGTTTTGAGTCAATAGCTACCAAGACTTTATCTTTTGGAAGTTTTGAAAGAAATTCTTCATTCGCTGCAGTTCCGATAATTATTTGTTTTGCTCCATTTGCAAGAATTCTTTTTGCCTTTTCAATAGTTCTTATTCCTCCGCCGACACGGCAATGTGCAACTTTACATATTTCTTTTATTAAAGATTCATTTTCTCCTTGATTCATAGCAGCATCAAGATCAATTACACTTATTTCCCCGAATCGTGAGTAATATTTAGCAAGCTCTATAACATCTGACCTTTCAAGAACCTTTTCTCTGCCCTGCTTTAATTGTACCGCTTTTCCGCCCATCAAATCTATACTTGGAATAATCATATCTTCCTTCTTTCTTACTTTAATTATATTCCAAATACATACTCTTGCAAATATTCAACTATTTTTTTTATTTTGATCTCCAAACTTCTTACGAAGTTTTTCCGCACACTTATAGCAATAGTGACATTCAACTCCGCAACGTGAAGCACATAATGCCCCATATTTCTTAAAATATTCTATTCTTGGTAAATATGGTTTTATATCCTTCATCAATATATTTGAATTTTCTGTCCATAAATATGCACCGAATAAATTATGAGGAATCATATCAGCAACAGATTCATCTTCTATAGCTTTTAAATACCAATTTATTAAATCAGAATACCCTTTTTTATTAAATAAAGTAGATCCTCTGCCTACTAATTTAAAATTATTTATTCCTATTTTTGAATACTCCTGTATTTGCCAAGGATATACAATTAATGATGTACATATATATGTCCAATAATCTTTTTCTATAATTTTTGTGCAGGAAGAATTATATAATTTTACATATTTTTCACCCAAATCCATTATTTTTTGAATTTCATAATTTGACGAAGTAGTAGAATGATATTTTCTAAGCGGACAACCTTGTATACATCCTTCATTAACCATTATTTCTACTTGTAAATTCGGAAATTTCTTTTTAATATTTTTCAAAAATTGAAAATTTCTATTTTGTTCGTAAGTAGGAATTATCTCTTTTATGTTATTAAATATTTGTAATATATTTTCAATTTGTTTTATATTAAAATAATCTATTGACGTTGAAACATAAACTTCTAAGTCAGGGTAGTTTAAGGCTAAATGCTGTATTAATTGAGGATTTGCTATTCTATATTTTTTTAAACCCAATCCTTTTAATTTTAATATTAATTTGTCCAACTTATCAAATTGTTTTTCAAGAGTATTTCTATCTTCCAATTTTAATACTCTGGGAGAATTTAATAAATATATAAAATCAAATCCTTTATTCAAAGAATAATCCAACAATCTTATAAAATCATCTAAAGTTTTAACATTAAGCCCTGTAGAACATCTTGGTTGTTCAAAACCTGTGAAATCATCAGAATCAGCAGGAAGTGAATTATACAATGTATTAATTTTACTTTTAGAAAGATTTTTATTAATCTGAAAAAATTCATCTATTCTTTCTTTATCAAATGGTAAAGGAGTAGAAAATAAGTACATGAACATTCCTTCATTGCATTTTTTATCTTATTTATTTATAATATCACATATCAATTTTTTGTAAATTATATAAAATAAATTATGTTTAATTTTCCATTTAATAATAAATATGATTATGATTTTTGCATAAAATTAAAAGAAGAAGATTATCCAAAATACCTTAAAAAAATTTATAAACAAAAAACAGGAAAGGTTCTAAATTTAGATAATCCCAAAACTTTTTGTGAAAAAATACAATGGTTAAAATTATACGACAATCTCCCTATTAAGGGAGTTCTTGCGGATAAAATTGCTGTTTTAGATTGGATTAAAGATAAAATTGACTCAAAACATATTAAAAAAATTTACCAAATAGGCAGCTATTTCGATGATATAAATTTTGATACTCTTCCTGATACTTTTGCTTTAAAAGTAAATCATGCCAGTAAAATGGGTTACCCTTGTTTAAGTAAAAAACACAAAGATTTTTTATTGAAAAATATTGACAAATGTAAAAAAATATTTGAAACTTATCTTGATTGCAATTATGCATTTGCTTGTGGCTTTGAACTACAATATAAAAATATACCACATAAAATTTTTGCAGAAGAATTTGTTAAACCATATTCAGGAAGTAATTATCCCCGTGAACTCGAATTTTATTGTTTTAATGGAATTCCACATGTAATTTCACTCATAAAAGTAAATGATCCCAGAATACAAATTAATGACATAGATATTATTTTATTTGACGAAAATTTTAAACGATTAAATTATTTCTTTAATCCGCCGCCGAAAGGCAAAACTGAACAATACAGAAAAAACTTAATTATTGAACTTCCAGACAGTTCTATGTTAAACAAAATGACGGAATATGCTAAAATTCTTAGTAAAAATTTTAAATTTGTAAGAGTAGATTTTTTTTATAATAACCAAAATTTTTATTTTGCCGAAATGACTTTCACGCCTTATAGTGGTTTCTATAATATACAAGATCAAAATTTTAATAAAATGTTAACTGATTGGTTGATTTTATAGTTTTCAATATTGAAAAAAAAGAAAATTGGATTTATAATAATTAAGTCATAAAAAAAAGGATAATCAAATGAGCATAAAAGATTTATTTAATAATTTTTTAAATAAAGGTGATGATAGTGAATTAATGAATAATGAAATTAAAAAAATTGATGACTTAGATTCTCTTCTTTATGAAGATGATGAGCAAGTTGCTGCTTATTATATAGGTGCATATATGCGCTGTTAATTCATTAATTAATTTTATATATCATTAAGTAAGTTAACGTAACTCTTTACTTTTATAATATTATGTATTTTATACGTTAAACACCCACCAGAGCATTTTGTAAATTTTACTTTTTCACAATCTTTACATTGTTTTGATGATATTAAGTTCTTAGCATAATTATCCCAATTCCGGATAAAGTATCTGCGAATTTCGTCAATATTTTCAAAATCATTTATATTAATCTTTTCCTGTTCTGAAAAACCAAAACATCTAATTGCTGTCATATCCGGCAATATATCTATAACCGGCATACAATATTCCGTATTATTTAATAATTTATATTTTTTATTTTTTCTTTTTTTATTAACATTTTCCATAAATTGTTGAATATATAATTTTTCATTTTCTTCCCATATACAATCAGGAATAAAATTACAATCATAAGACGGTAAAACATCAATTTTTTCTAAAGCAGCAAAAAACTTTAATAAATTCTCTTTATATAGCCTAAAAACATCTAATGAATTACTTAATTTATAAACGTCTTTATTTGGTACTACTATAGAAATCCTTAAATTTCTATGATTATATTTTTTTAATAAATCTATAATATAATCATAATTTTTAAAATTTTCATAAATATTTACACCGAAAAAGATTTGATCTTTTTTTTTCTTTCTATGTATTAAATCAATATTTTTTTCCAGAATACTATATTGTTTATCACCTATATCTTCAGGAGAATTGCAATTAATAAGTATTTTAATTTTTTTATTTTTTAATTCATTAATATATTTGTCCAAAAATAAACCATTTGTATAAAGTACAATCTTATTTAATAATTTATCTTTATTAATTATTTCTATAAACCTGCCAAATAATTCATGTAAAGTTGGTTCACCCCCAATTAACCCAATTCTTTCATTAGGGATTTTTTTTATGTAATTTAAAACTTTAACAAAATTCTCGTATGAAATTTCTTTATTTATATTATTAACAAATTCATTTGCAAAACAATAAGGACATTTTAAATTACATTTATATGTAAGAACTATATTAGCCATACTATGTCTTATCTCCAAATTTTTTATATAATTTTTCTGCACAATTATAACAATAATTACAAGAAACTGAACACCTTGAAGAACAATACACTCCATTTTTCTTAAAATATTCTATACTCGGAAGATATGGTTTTACATCTTTCATTAAAATTGAAGAATTTTTATACCATAAAAAAGCACTAAATATATTATGAGGAATTAAATCTGCACTAGATGGATCATCAATAGCTTGTAAATAATATTTTGTAAAATCTATAAAACCTTTTTTTTGAAATAAAATAGTTTCTCGTCCTACAAACTTAAATTTATTTATACCTATTTTAGAATATTCTTCGATCTGCCAAGGATATATAACCGTCGATGTACATAAATACTTCCAATAATTTTTTTTCGAAATATCATGACAAGTTTCAGTATAAAAATCAATATATTCAATTTTTAATTTATCTTTTTGCTGCATTTCATTTTTGGGTAATAATGAAGTTAAGTGTGCTACTCTAAAAGGACATCCGGAAATACAACCTTCATTCACCATCAATTCTATATCTACATTTTTAAATTTTTTTCTTAAATTTTTCAATAATTCAAAATTTCTATTTTCTTCAAAAGTAGGAATTATCTCCTTTATATTATTAAAAGACAATATCATATTTTCCATTTGTTTTATTGAATAATAATTCAATGTTATGGAAAGATAAACTTTTAAATCAGGATAATGTTTCAAAAAATAATATATTAATTGAGTATTAGCTATTCTATATTTATCTACTC
>CANPZN010000101.1 GCA_947588785.1 Candidatus Gastranaerophilales bacterium | reverse complement strand
GGTATTATATATTTAGCATAATATTTTGTTGTTTTATGTGAAAAAAAAGGAAACATAGATGAGAAAAGCATTTACTATTTCAGAAGTTTTGATTACACTGGCTATTATTGGTGTTTTAGCAGCAATTTTAATTCCGGTTATTGATAATGTTAAACCCGATAAGGATAGAATTACATATAAAAAAGCTATTTATAGTTTAAATACTGCAGTTTCTAACGCTATGGATTCTACAGTATATTCTATTGCAGCTAATTCTGCTGCATATTGGAAAGATACAAATGTCGGAGATTCTGATTTTTGTATGGCGGTAGCTGATTCTTTAAATACTGCCGGTCGTGTCGATTGTGTTAGCGAATCAAGTTATGATTCACCTAACTTTATCACAACCGACGGTATTCGTTATTGGGGTCTTGAAGGTAAATTCACTGATAACGAAAGAACCATATATGTCGATCGTGCTTTAGGTTCAAAAGAACTTCGAACTATTGCAGCTAAAAGGGGTCAGACTGGACAAGATCAAACCGGTTTAAAAATCAGAGTTAGATACGATGGTAAGATTGATACTGCCGATAATGAAACTTACAATTATGAAAATGAATTAATCGAAAATTCACTTCAAGTTTCAGAAGGTAAACGCCGTTAATAGTAAATTTAAATTTTTAAGACAAATAGAAAAAGGAATCTATATAGATTCCTTTTTTTGTGCGAAATTTAATACCGTATCGAATTTAGTTTTGACTAAAAAATATTTCAGGACAAATTCTTGCAATAAAAAACCAAATATTTTATCATTTAAGATATATGAGGAGGAAATTATGACAGAAACAAATAAAGCCCAAATTGGAATTATAGGTGGGAGTGGATTTTACAGTTTTTTTGAAGAATCAGGAAAACCTTTTGAAGAAATCACTGTAGATACTCCATATGGCAAGCCTTCAGATCCTATAACTATAGGGGAGATTTATGGTCATAAAGTTGCTTTTTTACCTCGACATGGCAGAGATCATAGATTTTTACCACATACAATTAATTACAGAGCTAATGTATGGGCTTTAAAATCATTAGGAGTAACACGAGTTATTTCTCCTTGTGCTGCAGGAAGTCTTCAAAAAAATGTAAAACCCGGCGATTTTGTTATTTGTGATCAATTTGTTGATTGGACAGACGGAAGAAAAAATACTTTTTTTGAAGGGCCTATATGTGTACATCCTTCCGCTGCTGATCCTTATTGTCCGGAATTAAGACAAATTGCTATAAGAGAAGCAAAAAAACAAGGAATTACAGTGCATGAAACAGGAACTGTTGTAGTTATAAACGGCCCGAGATTCACTACGAAATCAGAATCGAAATTTTTTACAAATCAGGGCTGGGAAGTTATTAATATGAGCCAATATCCCGAGGTTCATTTAGTACGGGAGCTTGATATGTGTCCGTTAACTATTGCTCTAATTACTGATTATGATGCAGGTTTAGTAGGTGATGTTCCTCCGGTTACTCACCAAGAAGTTATACAAGTATTTAAAACGAATATAAGCAGATTAAAAAATTTATTACTCGCAATTATAGAAAATATTCCACTTGAAAGATCACATTGTGAATGTTATAAAACTTCTCAAACATCATAAAGGTATAAAAATGATTTCATATTATGTGTCAATATTATTTAAAATAATATATTTAATAATAATTATAGTTGTATTATTAAGTTGGATACCGATTTTTGATAATACGAAAGAGCCATTAGCGACTTTAACTAAAATTTATAACTTAATAATAGCTCCATTTAGAGCCGTTATCCCGCCTATAGGTATGTTAGACATTTCACCGCTTATCGCAATAATTGTTATTCAAATACTTGAAAAAGTAATTATTCAAGCATTATTAATGTTTGGTCTTTAGCTATCCTAATATAAACCAAAGAATTTTTCTGAGTCCTTTGGCGAAAAGAACTGCTATAAAACAAAAAACCAAATCATATAATATTTTTGAAATTGACTGATAATAAATTAAATTTTTTATAAAATCAAAAGAGTCATGTCTTAAAATTGCTATTACAGACATGTAAGTTATTCCAATGAGATGAATTATTGTAATTCCGTATACTACAGCTAAAATCATATTTAATAATGAAGAACCATTTTTTAATTCTTTTGAAACATTTATAACTGCGAATATATAAGCAAATAAATATCCGAAGTTATATTGGAATACATAAGGTAAACCTCCGCCCAAAGCAAAAACGGGATATATAGAACTTAACCCCATTATTAAATATATCAATATTGCAATTAAGCCCCATACTTCATCCAAAATTGCAGCAATAAATATTACAACAGGGATTTGCGGAATATATTCAAATTTTAAATAACTGCTTATTGCATTATCCGGAATATTAAAATTTATCTTTATTTGAGTAAATGTTGAAATAATCATAAGCATTACACATACAGATACAAGCGAAATCGTTCCCAAGCAGAATCTTATTTTATAATTATCTTTAGAAAATTTTGTAATTTCTTCTTTTATTCTTTTGTTAAACATATAAAACTTCTACCTTTTTGATATTATTTTGCATCTGAAAGAAGTTATTTTTAAATTTATCATACCAAATGTTTTCAGTAAACATTATTAAAGCATTTTCACCATTATCTTGATAATAATTTTTTCTGACACCGATAGATTTCATTAAAAATTTTTCATATAAATTAATAGCATTAACATTACTTTCTCTAACTTCCAAAGTTATATATTTTATCATTTCGTTATAACAATCTTTTACAGTTTGAATAATTAATATTTGTGCCAATTGAAGCCTTCTATATTCAGGATGGACTGCCAGAGTAGTTATGTGTGCCTCTTCAAAAATAAACCACACTCCAATATATGCCAATATTTTATTGTCTTTATTTTTTACACAATAATATCTTGCCAGTTTATTAGAAAGTTCACTGTAGAATGATTCTTTTGACCAATGATGTGTAGGATGTATAAGTTCTTCCAAATGAAAAACTTCATCCACATCATCAGTTGTCATCTTATAAACTTTTACTTTTTCCATTTTTACTACCCTTTTTGAATTTTAACAAATAGAGAATAAAGTTTCAATTACAATGATATAATTAACTTATGATTGAACATGCTTATATACATATTCCGTTTTGTAAAAGAAAATGCAGATATTGCTCTTTTATTTCCGGAGAAAACATAAACAATAAAGATATTTATATTAATTCTCTTTTAAAAGAAATAAATTACAGATACAAACAAGATAAATTAAAAACTCTTTATTTCGGCGGAGGAACTCCTTCTTTATCAGATCCGCAAGATATTGCAAAAATAATCAAATGTTTTAATTTTCAAGACGATCCTGAAATAACACTTGAAGTAAATCCTGAGACGGTAGAAAAACCAAAATTTTTCGATTTTAAAAGTATTGGAATTAACAGAATTTCAATGGGAGTACAAACTTTTAATAATGAAATACTTAATTTTATTGGCAGACAACATAACGAATCTTTAATATATAGAGCAATAGATATATTAAAAGAATTATATTTTGAGAACATAAATATAGACTTAATATATGGTTTACCGTTTCAAACTTTTAATATTCTTAAACAGGATTTATGTAAATTAATAAATTTAAATATAACTCACATATCAACGTACGGTTTAAAAATTGAAGAAAATTCATTTTTCTTCCAAAATCCGCCTGATTCACTTCCCGATCAAGATACTCAAGCAAATATGTATTTATACATTTGTAACTTTCTCAAGGAAAATAAGTTTGATCATTATGAAATAAGTAATTTCGCAAAAAATAATTATGAATCACGTCATAACAATGCATACTGGATGAATAAAATGTATTACGGATTCGGACTAAATGCCTGTGGCTATGAAAATAATTTCAGGTACAGAAATATTTCAAATTTAAAAGAATATATAGATGATCCTTTGTTAAAAGAAGAAAATATTTTTTTAAGTGCGAAAGAGCAATTGGAAGAAGAAATATTTCTTGCCTTGAGATTAAAAAGAGGTATACATATTAATGAAATAAATAATAAATATAATATAAATTTTTATAATAAATATAAAAATATTATTGATAAGTATATAAATTTGAATTTATTAGAGTTAAATTATAACAGATTATATTTAACCGAACAAGGGATGTTGCTTTCAAACGAAATTATGTCTGAATTTATTCAAGTAGAGTAATCTAATTTTTCAAATTTAACAAGATTGCTTTAATCCTGTTTTTGTTCCTGCAACAACAAATGTAAAAGGTAAAATTTTTGAAGTAACAGAAGCAATAGATTTCGCATCCTTTAATAGAAAATTAGAAGCAAGGCATATATCATCAAGATGAACAAGATAATCTTCTTTTTTTATTTCATGTTTTACTTCTTTTTTAAATATCTTATTATTTACTTTATTCATTACTTTATTACCTATTTCCATACCGGAAACTAAAGCAAGTATGATTGCTATGGATTTAGGTAATCCTTTTAATAGCATATTAGCCATTTTTGCAATATTATTATTTGCTTTAAATTGAGGTGTATTTATTTTTTCCAATAAATGCTCGGTCATAGCTAAAAAGCAGACAGGAAATACCATATTTCCTATATATTGTTGTGAAGCTTCTCTTAATTTATTATCAGCATTATTCTTATCAACAACACTACCGGCTAACAGACCTCCCAACACAGAACCAGCCCCTATTACAAGTACATCTTTTTCTGTATATCTATAATTTTTCAAACTAATATTTGGATTTTTTGATCTTGCCATTAAATAAACCGTAGCAACACCACCCATTATTCCCAATAAACTACCGCTTACCGAAGCCGTTTTTAATTTGGATTTCTTCTGTTTTGTTATCAGTGTTTCATTTTGTTTATATAAAATAGGATTAATAAGATTCATTATTTTTTTCCTTTAAAAGCCAACAATAATAAATATCATAAATAAAAAATTTTGATACTTTTTTTAATCTTATTTACAAAAATTAGTGTTATATTAAAATAAAATTAGTTAAGAGGCATTATACTATGATTGATACCCATTCGCATATTAATTTTCCCGAATATAAAAAAAATTTCGATGAATTTATAAAAGATCTAAAAGAAAATGACATAGAAAAAATTATAATTCCCGGAGTTGAACCTGCTTCATTTAATGAAATAATTCAACTTTGTAAACAATACGAAATTATATACGGAGCAATCGGCATTCATCCTTCAGAATGGCAATCATATAATGAAAATGTCGAAAAGGAAATAAAAACCTTATTAAAATCAAATAAAATAGTTGCTGTCGGTGAAATAGGACTTGATTATTATTATGATGCTGATAATAAGGAAAATCAAAAGAAAATTCTCATTGAACAATTAAATATTGCCCAAGAAGTAAATCTTCCGGTAATTATACATGACCGAGAAGCCCATGAAGATGTGTTTAATATTTTAAAAGATTTTAAACTTAAAAATGTTATATTTCATTGTTTCTCAGGATCAAGTAATTTCGCAGAAAAATGTATTGAAAACGATTATTATATAGCAATTGGAGGTATTGTAACTTTTAAAAATGCATATAATTTAAAAGAAACAGTAAAAAATATCCCGTTAGAATATATGTTATTAGAAACAGATGCTCCGTATCTCACACCAAATCCATATAGAGGTACATTAAATTCTCCGAAATATTTAAAATATATTGCTATGGAAATAGCAAATTTAAAAAATATCACAATTGAACAAGTCAAAGAACAAACAACTATTAATGCAAAAAGGATTTTTAACTTTCAATGAGCAAAGAGAGATTAGATAAATTATTAACAGATAAAGGATTTTTTGAAACAAAAAGTAAAGCTCAAGCTGCAATAATGGCAGGTGATGTTAAAATAAACGGAGAAACAATAACGAAATCAGGCTTTTTGATTGAAGAAAATAAGAATACAATATTTGAAATAAAATCAATGCCATTTGTTTCAAGAGGAGGATTTAAACTTGAAAAAGCATTAAAAACTTTTGAAATAGAATTAAAAAACAAAATATGTCTTGATGCAGGAGCTTCAACCGGAGGATTTACAGACTGTATGCTTCAATATGGAGCAAAAAAAGTTTACAGTGTTGATGTAGGTTATGGTCAATTATCTTGGAAATTAAGAACAAATCCAAAAGTCAAAGTTATAGAAAGAATCAATATAAAAAATTGTACACCTTCAGACATATATAATGATCAAGATGAAAAAGCTCAATTTATTACAATGGACTTATCATTTATATCTATAAAAAAAGTATTGAATAATATTAAAAATTTAGCTGATAATAATTATGAAATAGTATCACTAATCAAACCACAATTTGAAGCCGGAAAAGAACAAGTCGGAAAAAACGGAATAATTAAAGATAAAGATGTACATATTGAAGTAATAAATAATATAATCAATTTCACAAAATCACTAAATCTCATAGTAAAAAACCTTACATTTTCACCGATAAAAGGGCAAAAAGGTAATATAGAATATTTAATTTATTTATCCTCAGAAGGTAGAGAAAATATTCCGGATGTTAAAACAGTTGTAGAAACTGCACATAATATAATTTAATCAGGTGTCTCACTATGCTGCCGACTCTCTATAAATAAGTTAAAACGAATTTATAAAGTGGCGGCACCAAACCCGAGTAGTACGAAAGGGCTGAAATGAGCTACAGCGGTAGCGAGCGAATGACAAGCCCAAGACAGCAAATTTCAAGAGAGCGAAATTTCCGTAGGGTGAAGTCGAGCGAAAGCGAGCGAACCCGAGAATATGAGGACGAGCTGAACGACAAACGAAGTGTAGTGAAGCAATCGTCCGAAGAGAGGAATATTCAAGAGAGCGAAATTTGCGAAAGGGTGAAACGAAGTGAACCCGAGTAACGAAGGGGCAGAAATGAGCTACAGCGGTAGCGAGCGAATGACAAGCCCCAAGACAGCAAATTTCAAGAGAGCAAGCACAAAGTTGCGACACCAGATTAAATAATTA
>CANPZN010000100.1 GCA_947588785.1 Candidatus Gastranaerophilales bacterium | reverse complement strand
AGGGGCTGAAATGAGCTAGAGCGGTAGCGAGCGAATGACAAGCCCCAAGACAGCAAATTTCAAGAGAGCAAGCACAAAGTTGCGACACTGGATTTAATATAAAAAAAAGACGAATATAATTCGTCTAAGAGAAAACAAGTAACAATGTAATTTTTAGGCAAAAATATTAATGGAATTTGTTTTTGCATCTTCATTTTTTTCATCACTGTGAGAATCAGATGCAACATAAAAAGAAAATGGATTTGAACCACGTTTATCTTTATTCATATTTTGTGTTTCGGAAACTTGAGATGTTTCTTGTACTATTTTATTTTCATTTGGAGTATTTGAAATTTCAGAATTTAAAACTAATTTACCGTTATTTTCTTTTGAGGTAAATAAGCTCTGTGCTGCTTGTGAATTTAAATATTGAACATTTGCACTAAAAGATTTACTTAAATTTACATCAAAATCAGTAACTGCTTTTGCAGTTTTAAGAGCAAGTTCACTATTTGTTCTTGGAGAATATAAATCAGTACCGATCTTAGCACGATTAAATTTAGATAGGTCTAATTTTGAGACATCTACGTTTTTTTCAGGATTTAAAATTTGTTCGGATACTTTTACTAATGCCTGAGTATCAATAATCGGTTTTATATTATTACTTGTAATTGTTCCTATATTCAATCCCATTTTCTTTTCTCCGATGTATATACTTTTTTCTTCGACATGTTAAATACAAAACTTTAATTATATATTTTGATTATTAAATTTTGTTTACATTTTTATTTGTACGAGAAAATTTTGTGCAAAGTAAGGGGGAGTGGGGTGGGGGGGGGGAAAAAAAACATTTATTTGAAGGAGAAAGCCTGAGTTATCGGGCTTAAGCTGAACTTAGAAGTATTCTATACTAAGCTAAAAAACATATTTTTTATTATTTATCAAAAAATAAAAACAAAAAAAGGTAGACTAAAGTCTACCCTACTACTTGCCGTAATTTTTTATTATTTGTCTGGAAAAAATAAATAAAAACTAAAAAAAAGGTAGACTAAAGTCTACCCTACTACTTGCCGTAATTTTTTATTATTTGCCGAAAAAAATAAATATAAACTAAAGAAAAGTAGACTAAAGTCTACTCAACTAATGCCAAAATTTTAAAGGTGCCGCTGCACCGAACCCGAGAATATGAGGACGAGCTGAACGACAAACAAAGTGTAGTGAAGCACTCGTCCGAAGAGAGGAAAATTCAAGACAGTGAAATTTTAAAGTAGCATATAGCTATTTAATATTCCTGAACAATTTTCGTATAATTTTTGTTAATATTCTAAAAAATACTTGAAGAAAAATTATGTTTTTTTTATTATATAATAAAATACTTAAAATAATGAAAAAGGAATGTAGTCATGAACCCTATTGTAGAAAATCTCGGAAAAGAATATTTAAATAAAGAATTACCGGAATTAAACCCCGGAGATACTGTAAGAGTTTCAGTAAGAATTATCGAAGGAAATAAAGAAAGAACTCAGGCTTTTGAAGGAACAATTCTAAAAAAACGTGGAAGCGGCATTGGAAAAACAATTACCGTTAGAAAAATTTTCCAAGGTGTTGGCGTAGAAAGAGTTTTTCCCGTATATTCTCCTCGTGTTGAAAAAATTACAATCGTTAGACGTGGTGATGTTAAACGTGCTAAATTATATTATTTGAGAGAACGCTCAGGTAAAGCTACTCGTATTAGAGAAAAAATTGAAAAGAAATAGTAGATTAGGTATTTAATAAATATAGAAAGCCATAGTCATTGATATACTTTGAGTATGGCTTTCTATTTAATCTGATCTATATTTAAATCCACAAATAAATTAGATTTAGAATTTAATTTGATGTCGCAACATTTTATCTGTTCATTGCAACAGTAAGGTTGTTAACCTTTTCAATACATCACTCGCAAATTTTACAACTTCAACAAACAGATTTCAGATTATAATAATTGGAGGAATATGAATCATATTCATTGGTACCCCGGACATATTGCAAAAGCAGAAAAAAAATTAAAAGAGCAAGTTAATATAGTTGATGTAATTATTGAAGTTATAGATGCAAGAATCCCTATAAGTTCTTCTTATCCTGATATTACTAAATTAATTAAAGAAAAACCTCGGTTAATTCTTTTAAATAAAGCTGATCTGGCAGATTCGGAAAAATTAAAACTTTGGCAAAAAATAATAAAAGAAAAAACAGCATGTCCTGTTTTATGTACAAGTGCTAGTGATAATAAAGATTTATCTAAAATTTTAAATAAAGTAACAGAATTAGGGCAGCCTAAAATTATTGAACTTGTTAAAAAAGGATTGCTTCCCCGAGCAGTGAGAGTCATGGTTATAGGTTTACCTAATGTAGGTAAATCAAGTATTATTAATAAATTAATAAAAAAGACAAAAGCTAAAACAGGAGCAAAAGCAGGTGTTACCAGAGAACAACAATGGGTGCGTATAAATCCAAAAATTGATTTACTGGATACTCCGGGAATTATTCCATTAAAACAGGAAGATCAAGATAAAGCATATAAACTGGCTTTTGTTGATTCTATAGGTGAAAATGCTTATGATATTGAGGATGTTGCAGAAGTTTTAATTAAAATCATCAATGAATTATACCCTGATCTTATAAAAAATTATTACAATTTGGAAAATGAAAATGTTAATATTTCCAATATTGCTTTAAAAAGAAATTGGATTGTTCAAGGTGGGAATCCGGATTTAAAAAGATGTGCCCAAAATTTATTAAATGATTTTAGAACTGCCAGATTAGGGAAATTAACTTTAGATAAATATGAATAAAAGATTTATTTTTGATAAACAATTTTTAAACAAATATGATTATATTATTGGTACTGATGAAGCAGGAAGAGGGCCGGGGGCTGGGCCTGTTTTCGCTGCTGCTGTTTGTTTTAAAGCATTAAATAATGAAATCCTTGATTCACTTGAAAAATTAAATGATTCAAAAAAACTTTCGGAAAAAATGAGAGAGAAATTATATAACATAATTATTCAAAATTCTTTTTATTCTATAGCTCAAGGCAGTATTTCAGAAATAGAAAAATTCAATATATTAAATACTTCTCTTAATTCAATGAAAAAAGCGTGTATTGATGTTTCTGAGAAATTAAAATCCACTAATTTTATTGTACTTGTTGATGGGAATAAAAATATTCCTGATTTACAATTTGATCAACAAACAATAATAAAAGGAGATTCAAAATCAGCGGTAGTATCTGCCGCAAGTATACTTGCAAAAGTTTCTCGTGACAGATTTATGTTTGAACTTGATAAAGAATTTCCACTATATGGCTGGGCGAAAAATAAAGGATATTTAACTAAACAGCATCTTGACGCTGTTGATAAATTTGGTTTAACTAAATGGCACAGAAAAAAATTTTTTGAGAAACATTTTCAAAAATCCAATCAATTAACATTTAATTTAGTATCGCAACCGTAAAGTTGCTTAGACCCCACTTTTTCGCATACAGGCTCACAATTTTCAGCTTCGCTTCAAATGTTTGCTTTGTAACGTTAGAAACCGGCAAAATATTTTTGAACAATATTTTGTTCTCTGAGTAGATTTTCACTACGCCACGGAAGAAGGCGTGAGTGAAAACTTGCGACACCAGGTTAAATATTTATGTTTGAATTTATATTATTTCGGAAAAAATATTTTTTATACGCTCAATACAGCCTGTTTTACTGATATACCATTCTCTATAACTTATTCTTTCAACAAATACTCCTGTTCTCTCCATCAATGTTTGTTTCTTTATTTGTCCTTTGTTATTTTTTTGATTATCTTCAACCCCATCGCATTCTATAATTATAGTTTTACTGTTTGGAGAGGTTACTGTTAAATCGGAACAAAAACCTGCAACAGTTTTTCCTGCCGTAACAATAAATCCTTCTTTTCTTAAACTGTCTGCAACTTCTTTTTCAAAATTATTTTTGTATATATTTTCATCGATATTTAGTTCTGCATTAAGCTTATTTCTGGCTATATATGTTTGTACATATTCAATATAATCTTTTAATAGTCCCGGAGGTAGTGTTTTAGGATCTTTCGATAAAAATATGATTTGTTTCTTTTTTGCTCTGGTTATTGCAACATTAAATAGATTGGGAATTTGAAGAAACGTTAAACTCTGATTATAACTGTTATTTGCAATAGCCCAGGATAATATCATAATATCTCTTTCATCGCCCTGAAAAGTATGGGCGGTACCGGCTTCAATTTTATGTTTTGTTAGTTGAGCATTTGAAAATACTTTCATTAATGCTTTGTTAATTAATTCTACCTGCCCTCTGAAAGGAGAAATTATTCCGATAGTAACCGGCTCTTGATTATCTTTTTTTCTTTCATCTTCTTGAATTATTTCTTGTAATTTTAGCATTATTGCTTCAACTTCAGGCATATTTCGTGTCATATCAGAATCGATTTTACCATCCGGAACTTGTATAAGTTCCAATACATCTTTATTATTACATTGAGACATAATTCTAATTCTGCCTCCGTAAAATTCTTGATTACTAAAATCAATTATTGGGGCATAGCTTCTAAAATGTTCATCTAATAAAACAGATTTCATAGAATAATAATTAGCAAGATCAAACATTGAATTTGTTCTGAATCTCCACATTAATTGATATTTATCCGGTATTTCATATTGACTTAAAAAAGATTGTTCTTTTGATTTTTCTAAAAATGATAAATGGGGTAATTGTTTATCATCACCTACAATAACCGCTTTTTTACATCTGTATAGAATAGGTAAACAGCTTGCTATGTCACATTGAGAAGCCTCATCTATTATAGCTACATCAAATAATCCCGGTTTTAACGGTAGTGAATTTGATACTGCATAGGTAGTTACACACCAGCAGGGAAATGCTTCTAACAATGGCTTAAAATCTTCATCTTCCAATAATCTGTTTTGAAGATTTTTTTTCCTTGTTGTTAGAGCTTTTGTATGTACAATTAGCCTTTGTCTTTTAACTTGATCTCTAAGTAATCCTTTTAGAGAATTTCTTCTTTTATTTTTTAGTATTTCTATTGCTAAGGTTTTTTGTTTTTTCTTTAGCATTTTTATTTCTTCAAGTAAAACATGAATGTTGCCTGTTTTTATTATTTGAGTTTCCGTATATCTTGCTTTTGCAGCCAGTCTTGCACTTATTAGTTCTATTTTTAATCTTTCAATATTTTCAATATTGGGGTGAAAATTATTATTTTGAATTATGGTTTTTAACTTATGATTAGCATATTTTGTAGTTATATCATAAAAAATCCCCTTTTTTTCAAGATTCTTTTCAAGATTTTTTATTGCATTTTCTATGTCATCTATTTCTTGCATAGATAGTTTATCGTTTAAAAACTCGAGTTTACCCAATTGTTTTTCTTTTTCATTATATTCTTTAATGGTAGTTTGCCAATCTTGTTCAAGTTTTATAATTTCTTCACATTTATTTTCTCTTTCTCTTATAGACATTACAAGCTTTTGCATATCTTCAACATCTGAGAGAATGGAATTTTCAAAATCCGTATCAAGATCAACTTTATTAGAAATTAAATCTTGTAAATCGAATGATAATTGTTTTTGATAGTTCGGTCTACCTGCTCTTAGTGCCAGAAATGGAGCTCCAAAATCATTTAATCTGTTTGCAACTACATCTGTTGCTTTATCCATTCGTGAAGCAACCAATACTGTTTTACCATTTGATATTAAATGACATATAAGATTTACAATAGTCTGAGATTTACCTGTTCCAGGAGGCCCATATACTGATAATATTGTGTTATCTTCTATATTTTTTATTACATCTTCTTGTGAATCACTTAACGATAACGGAGTTACGGCAACAAAATCTTTATTATTATTTTCTTTTATTATTTTGCTAGACATTTTACCTTTGCCCTGCAGATATTCTTCATTTACTATGTTTAATGCAGTTTCTCTTAGTATTCCTGAGGGCTTTTCTGATATTTGAGTTAATTCATATAAAACTCCTGCCGTAACTAATGGACGTTTTGTTAATATAATTGCACTTTTATTTGTTAATACTACTTTATCGGCTTTTAATTTGGTTTTCGTTTTTTCATTATCTTCACTCGTTACACTTTCTATGGTTTCTTGTAAATTTTCATAGTTGATTTGTTTTTCTTCCGGTTGATTTATTGTATCTTTTTCTACATTATTTTCTAATATTTCTTCATTCTTTAATTCAAATTCTAAGTCAGGAATTAAAGATTTTAATGTTGTTAAAAATATACTTAAATCTTCTTCTTTTAATGGAAGTTTGGGTACAACATCTAATAAGCCATCTAACATATTATCTATTTCATCATCTTCACCTGTCAGATTCATTAAACTTGTTAGAGCTGCAGTATTTAGTGATAATCCTTCTTCTTCAATTATACAATTTATATTGATCCCATTTCTTTCCAATTTACAAGATGAATATAATAAAGGAGTTAGAAATTCATTTTTTCTTTTTGTTTTGTTATTTTTGCCTACGAGGAATAAATATCCATATATTAAATATTTATCAGTTTTATTGTTTTCACTCAAAAGCATTAATTCTGTTAAATAGGAGTCAGAACCATCAAGTTTTAACGGTTCAGGAAATTGAGTAAATAATTTTTCTTTATCAGTTAAATATAGATTTTCATTTTTATTTTTTGATTCTGATTCCAGAAATATCCATTTATTTTCTTTATCTTGTTTTAAATTTCTAAATGTAGAACTTTGTACTTCTTCTCTTACACAATCGTGAAGATATAAACTAAGTCTTTTTATAAAGCTGTCATGAAATGCTGAATTTAATATTTTTGTGGCTTCTTGAAGCATAATTTCCCCTATTAATAAATTGAATCTAGTGTCGCAACCTTGTACTTGCTGTCTTGAATTTTCCTCTCTTCGGACGAGTGCTTCACTGCACTTCGTTTGTTGTTCAGCTCGTCCTCATATTCTCGGGTTCGCTCGCTTTCGCTCGACTTCACCCTACGGAAATTTCGCTCTCTTGAAATTTGCTGTCTTGGGGCTTGTCATTCGCTCGCTACCGCTCTAGCTCATTTCAGCCCCTTCCCT
>CANPZN010000099.1 GCA_947588785.1 Candidatus Gastranaerophilales bacterium | reverse complement strand
TAAAGAAAATAAACCGATAAATATTTTCAGAAAAAAGATTGAAGATTCAAAAAAATACGACATAAAAAAATTGGAAAAAATACTGATATTATTAAAAAAGAGTTGGATAAATGACTAGAATAATAGGGCTTGATATAGGAAAAAAACGCATAGGAATTGCAATGAGTGATGCATTGGGAATAATAGCACAACCTGTAGAAACAATATCCAGAGAACCGGCCAGTATTGCAATTGAAAAAATCAAACAAATTTGTAAAAATAATGAAGTAAAAGTAATCGTTGCAGGATTGCCGAAACATATGAATAATACGATTGGAGAACAAGCACAAGATTGTATTGAATTTGCAAAAAATTTTGAAAATGATTATCAGGTTATATTTGAAGACGAAAGATTAACAAGTAAGCAAGCCGAATTTATATTGGCACAAACCGGTCGAAAATATACAAAAGATAAAAAATTAGTTGATTTAAAAAGTGCGTGTATAATACTTCAACAATATTTAGATAGAAAGTGAGAAAATATGACAAATCAAAATGAACAAATTATAGAAACATTAGATGAAGAAGGAAATAAAGTTTCATTTGAATTATTAGATATAGTAAGTGTGGATGATGTTGAGTATGCATTACTTCTTCCGCAGAATGAAGAAAACGAAGAAGGCGAAATATTGGTTATGAAGTTAAAAAAAGATGGTGATGAATTTTCTTTTGAAGCAATAGAAGATGATGAAGAATTCAATAAAATTGCTCAATATATAGAAGAAATTGAAGATGAAATTGAAGAATAAAAGTTTGAAATAAATTATCTAATCTAATGTTTCACTTTGGTGCTAACTTTCTTTAAATTGGTCATCTACACTTTAAAATTTGCTTTAAGTCGTTTATATTTAATCCAATATTGAATGTTGCCTTCATTTGTTTTACTGTCGCAGTTAAAGTACTCACCTGCTTAGAACCGGTAAAATTTTCTCGTACAATTAAAAATGTGAGAATAATGTGAGAATTTTTGAAAATTCGACGAATAAAAAAATAATTAGCATGTCTGAAATGCTTGAAAATAAACGGCAATAAAAAATACCCCTGACACGATTCGAACGTGCGACGCCTTCCTTAGGACGGAAGCGCTCTATCCAGCTGAGCTACAGAGGCATAATAAAATTATAATATAAACACAAAAAAAAAAGAGAAACTTCTTAGGTTTCTCTTAAAAAATTTATTTTACTGCTATTCATTCTGTATCTTCTAAACCATAATTAAATGTTTCTAATGCTGATCTAAAAAACGGATTATATGAATCATCATTACTACTAATTGCAGGTTTTGATTTTTCCTTATTTTCTGCTATTTGACTATCGTTTTTGAATGTATTCGCTTTACTGAAGAATTCGTTTAATTTCTTGAAAAATTCCTGTTTTCCTGTTGTTAATACGGCTTTATCATCTGATTTCATTATTTTATTCGCTTTTTCTATTATGTTTGCGAAATCCTGTTTTAGATCTTTTTGCTGATATTCAAGTTCTGGATTATGTATTTTTAATGATGAAAAGAAATTATCATCAAAATTAAATTTTATATCGTCGGACGAAGTTTTGATTTCTTCTTGTCTTAAATTTTTGTCTGCTGTTTCTACAGTCTTTTTATCTTCTTCTTTTTTTGTTTCTTTCACAAAAGCATCTTCAACTGTAGCTACCAGAGCAATTCTTAGATCTCTGTAATTGTTTATTTCTGGAATTTCATTTATGTCTTCTGATACTTTTGAAAAATCCATACCAACTACTTGACCATGTTCTCCGTATACAAAATAATCACTTGGATTAACTTCATACTGTGAATATGATTCTCTCGTAGTAGTTGTGTAACTACTGATTCCGCTAACTGAGTCCATCATATTTTTTTTCCTCTTTTTTGTATCTCGTAATTATATAAAAACAATTTGTTATGCATAATTGCTATAAATAATATATACTATTTTTAAATAAATTATCTAAAATACTTGCATTTATTGCTTTTTGCAGTATATATGATTCTTAACAAAACTTAATATTGTCGGATTTATGAATAATAATATTTAAATTGTAAAATTTGTTCAGATAAATTGAATAAAATAAACGTTTATAATATATTTAATCTGGTATCGCACTCATCTGCATAAAAGTTGCCACTCAAAAATTTGGCTTATTTTTTAGAAATTTTCAGGACAATATCAGAAAAAATCAGGTAAAAATGGCTGTTGAAAAGGATTTAACTCAAGGAAATTTAATTAAAATATTATTAGGGTTTGCACTTCCCTATATTGCAGCAAATTTTATGCAAGCATTATATGGTGCCGCAGATTTAATTATTGTTGGAAAGTATTGTGATAGCAGTGTAGTTTCGGCTGTAGCAACGGGTTCACAGTTATTGCAGACGTTAACATTTTTTATAACAGGATTAACAGTCAGTGCTACAGTACTAATAGGAAAAGCATATGGGTCAAAACAGTATGAAAATATAATAAAAATAATAAATACAATGACAATATGTTTTATTACGGCAGCTTTAATACTAAGTTCATTAATAATAACATTTGATAAACAATTGATGGGAATATTGCAAACTCCGCCAGAGGCATTTAAGTATACCTTAGATTATGTTTTTGTATGTTCACTCGGGTTGGTATTTATATTTGCGTATAATGCAATTAGTGCAGTTTTAAGGGGATTAGGAAATTCAGTCGCTCCAATGTATTTTATAACAGTTGCTTGTTTTATAAATATAGTTGCGGATTTATTTTTGATAGGAAAGTATGGAATGGGAGCAAAAGGTGCCGCTATTGCTACTGTATTTTCGCAAGCAGCAAGTGTATTTGCTTCATTAATATATATAAAACGCGGTAATTTTATGTTTAAATTCAGTTTTAGAAAAATAAAATTTGATATATCAACTGCAAAAGAATTATTTAAAATAGGTTTACCGCTTTCTTTACAGGATACGTTAATACCTTTATCTTTCTTATTTTTATTTTCATTAGCGAATTCAATGGGCGTTGCTTCATCTGCTGCATACGGGTCAGTAGTCAGGTTAAATGCATTTTTAATGCTACCTGCAGGTTCTTTTTCAATGGCTTTAACTGCGTTAACGGCCCAGAATCTTGGTGCGGGAAAAATGGATAGAGCAGTAAGTGCTTTTAAACTTTCTATATTATTTTCATTTTTATTCGGAGTTGTATTTTTCATATGGCAGCAATTTAATCCTGATAGTGCAATTGCTATTTTTACAAGTGATGAAAAAGTATTCCGGGCGGGTGCAAGATATTTAAAATCATTTAGTTTTGATTATTTGCTGGTACCATTTGTATTTTGTTTAAACGGGTTTCTTTTTGGATGCGGAAGAACGGTATTTGCAGCTGTAAATAGTATAATATCAGCGTTTTTGATACGAATTCCGGTAGCATTTTTATTATGTACAACAATAGCGGGAGCTTCTTTATTTGAATTGGGTATAGCTCCTCCTTGTGCATCATTATTAACAATTTTTATGGGATATTCATATTTGATATATCTGATAAGAAGTAAAAAGTTAATAGTGTAATAATTTCATTTATGTTGCGAGTCGACGAAATTTCTCTGTCAATTTAAAAACTTAATAATAATTTAATATCAAATTAAGGATATATAGTGTATCATATTATTTATAAGATATTTTTAAGGATATAAATTATGTGCGGAATTGTAGGATATATTGGCTCCGGGGATGTAGTAAGTGTTATTTTAAGAGGTTTGACTAACTTAGAATATAGAGGTTATGATTCGGCCGGTATGGCACTAAGAGATGATGGAACCATAAAAATATATAAAACACTCGGAAAGTTAATTAATTTAAAAAATGAGTTAGAGTCAAAGAGAAAAGAAATAATACATCCTACAGCAGGAATTGGACATATACGCTGGGCTACACATGGAAATCCTTCGTTGGTAAATGCACATCCACATACGTGTACATGTGGTAAATTGGTTGTTGTACATAATGGAATTATAGAAAATTATAAGGAATTAAGAGAAGAATTATTAAAAAAAGGATGTAAATTTAGGTCACAGACAGATACGGAAACAATAGCACATCTTGTTGCAGATGAATATGCCAGTTCAAAAGATTTGGAAGTTGCACTAAGAAATTCAGTTATAAAATTACAAGGAGCTTATGCAATATGTGTAATGCATAAAGATGTTCCGGATGTTATTATAGGAGCAAGAAAACATGCTCCGTTACTAGTAGGAATAGGTGAAAATGAAAACTTTATAGCCAGTGATACCCCTGCAATAATTGAATATACGAAAAAAACCATATATTTAGATGATAATGAAATAGCTATAGTTTCAAAAGATAAAGTGAAGATAACTAATACAAAAGGAAAAGTTGTGGAAAAAAAGACTGAAATTCTTCCTTTTGAGCCTGTTGCTTTAAGTAAAATGGGATTCAAACATTTTATGTTAAAAGAAATATATGAGCAGCCTGATGTTATAAGAAATTTGTTAAATGGGAAGTTGTACGATATAAGTTCGCCAATAGCTTTAAATGAAGTAAAAATAGATAAAGGAATAATAAAAAATCTAAATAAAATACAGATTATAGCATGCGGTACATCATTACATGCTTCACTTGTCGGTAAATACATAATAGAAGATTTTACTGGTATATCTGTAGATGTAGAACCTTCAAGTGAGTATATATATCGCAAAACTACAACAGATGAAAGTACATTAGTAATAGGTGTTTCTCAATCAGGAGAAACAGCAGATACAATGACAGCGATAAAACAGGCAAAAGAGAAGAAATCTCATATACTTATAATTACAAACAGACCTGATTCCAATATGGCGAGATATGCAGATAGTCTGATACCCGTAAATGCCGGAATTGAAGTAAGTGTAGCTGCAACAAAATCTTATACAGCACAATTAATTTCTTTTTATTTATTGGCATTACATATTGCGGAGATTAAAGGTTCATTAGATGAAAAATATTTAAAAAATATAAAACATGAACTAATTCAATTACCATACAAAATAGAAGAAATACTTTCTAATACAACACAAATTCAAGAATGTGCGAAAAAATTTTCATCATTTAAAAATTTTATATACATTGCAAGGGGGATAAATTTGGCGACAGCATATGAAGGAGCATTAAAGTTAAAGGAAATAAGTTATATAAATGCTACGGGATATGCTGCGGGCGAATTAAAGCATGGCCCTATTGCGATGCTTGATGAGACTATGCCTGTATTATCAATTTTGATTCCTGGAAGCATAACTTATGAGAAAATATTGTCAAATTCAGAAGAGGCGAAAGCAAGGAATGCAAAATTGATAGCGTTAACGTCTTCAGATGATAAAAATTTAAATAATCTGTTTGATATAGTGATAAAAATTCCAAAAGTTAGTGAAATCCTTTCTCCATCTATTGCGTGTGTTCCGTTACAATTATTGGCATATTATATTGCGGAATTTTTAGGAAAGGACGTAGATCAACCAAGGAATTTAGCGAAATCGGTAACGGTGGAATAATGATAGTAACAAAAGAAATAAAGATATCCAAAAAATGCAACATAGACTACATTGAATCTGAACTGAAAAAAAGAGGATACGATGTACTACGTTGGGCAATTACAGGATATGATACAGAGAATTATACGGTTAATATTGCAGTTCTGGAGTAATGAAGGAGAAAAATATGGAATTAAGAGGTACAAAAACTGAAAAAAATTTATACGAAGCATTTTCAGGGGAATCACAAGCAAGAAATAAATATACTTATTATGCAGCTCAAGCAAAAAAAGATGGATATGTACAAATAAGTAAAATTTTTGAAGAAACTGCAAATAATGAAAAAGAGCATGCCAAAATTTGGTTTAAACTTCTTCAAGGTGGAAGTTTGTCTGATACAATTAAAAATTTAGAAGATGCTGCTAATGGTGAAAATTATGAGTGGACTAAAATGTATTCTGATTTTGCCAAAGAAGCAAGAGAAGAAGGTTTTGAAGAAATTGCATTTTTGTTTGAAAAAGTTGCTCAAATAGAAAAAGATCATGAAGAAAGATACAGAAAGTTATTGAAAAATATAAAAGATGACATTGTTTTCAGAAAAAATAAAGAAATAACATGGGAGTGTGCAAATTGTGGTTATTCATACAAAGGTAATTCTGCAGTTGAAACATGTCCTGTATGTTCACATCCAAAAAGTTTTTTCTTTGAAAAGTCTTGTAATTATTAATTGTATGTATTGGATTTTCATTTATGTTTAATAAATGAAAATCCTTTTTTGTATAGAGGGATTTTAATAGAAAAAAGTATTTTATATTTATTTTTGTTCAATAATTTTTTTATGAAAGTATTGAATAGCGGAGTTTTTATTATATATTCATACCAGATTTCCCATTTTGTACAAATACAATTCCAAGGTTTATCTCCTGTAGCATAATGCAATTGTATTGGCTTATTTAAAGAGAATACAATTTCTTCTTTTGTGTGATTTATATCTTTATGATAATCGGATTCTTGATTAAACATAGTATAAGCATAAGTACAAACGAGTGAGTTTGGCGGCATTGTCTTTATTTTTGGGTAACAAACTAAATTAATAGTGTCTTGTTCCGGTTGTAGTAATCTTGAAGAATTTTCTTGTGCAAATTTTATTAATTTTTCTTCAATATTATCTTCACGCATTTTTTTAAGATTATAAATGTAAAACCCACCAGCCCATTTTAATTTTTCCAGTTCATATTTTGAATACATTTTATTTAATTTTTTTAATAATTTTTTGCATTTTGGAGATTTAGGGTCATTTTTTCCAATAACTATTGGGGCGTATATATAGTTATCTTCATTTATATTGAATGAATTATATATATCTGAAATATCATTCATAAAAACGACATCTACATCTGTAACCATTATTTTATTTAGATTGGGAAATAATGATGAAAGTATTAACTTATAATAGATTTCTTTGGAATAATGTCCTTTTGCATTAGTTTTTGAAAATAAAGTATCGAATTTATTATTCATATTTATAAATTTTAATTGGGCATTATTGAAGTGATTTATTGTTTCATAAAGCAGATTTTTATTTTCTAAAGTGATTTCATCACCTGAAATAACATAAATGTTGTAATTATAGTCCGGATCAGAATTTTGTAAAAGAGAATAAAACGCAACCCCGGCCGGAATAACGTAATTATTATCAAACGGAGCTGCTATTGATATAGTTGTTTCTTCTCTCCCCCCCCCCCCCCC
>CANPZN010000098.1 GCA_947588785.1 Candidatus Gastranaerophilales bacterium | reverse complement strand
TAATATAAATACATGGTCATAATTTAAAGGATTGTATGAAAAAAATTTTTTTTAATATATTTCTTCTTTTAATTTTTATATTTATTGCTGAATTATTTGCATTTACCCTTCATGCAAAACCTGATGTAGATGAAATAAAATTACTTTACAAAAAATCAACCTTGAAGGCAGTGTTAATTACAATAAATAACTTCTATAATCCTTGGGCATATAACAATATTTATTATAAAAATACTGAATTTCGAAAGCCGATTATAAAAAATATTCCTAATAATAAAGAAATAGCACTTTACGGCTGTTCTTATACTCATGGTTTCTCCCTGCCTGACAATGAAACATTTAACAGCTATCTGGCTAAGTATACTAATTATGATATTTATAATTACGGATTATCAGGAGGTAGCCCGAGAGAAATTTTATATATTCTTTCTCATTTGAATAATAAAAATTTTAATACAAAGTATGTTATTTATACTTATATGCCTCATCATAAAGATAGATTATATATTAACTACAGACCTAAAGTTCCTTTCTATATTCGTTATAATGACGGCTTAAAATACTTAAAATACAATCCGATTTATTTTTCTTCTTTGATGTTTTATATCCAAAAATACATATTTTATAAGTATATTGTATTCTCCAATAAAAAAGAAATGTTATTGTTAACTTATTTACAAGAAATTCAAAAACAAGTTAAGTCTAAATATCCAAATGCTAAATTTATAACACTTGTTTATTGTGATTATGATAATGAAAATAGTCTAAATATGTGGACAGAAGCCAAAAAAATGGGAATTAAGGTAATAAATGTTTCTGATATAGTTGGTGTAAATATAGATGAAGAAGAATATAAAATACCAAACGATTTTCATCCCAACGCAAAGGCATGGCAGGTTATCGTTCCTGCTCTTGCTAAAAAATTGAACTTGTAAACTTTTTAATAGGACTCTTTCAGATTTTCGCTCACACATTTGCAAACCAGTAAAATTTTCTTAGTAATATTATTTGCATTAAGATATTGATTAAGATATAATAAAAAGTATTTAAATTTTTATATTGACTAATTATATGTTAAAATTTTTGAAAATATTTATCATTAATATAATGCTTCTAATTGTTTTAATATTGTCAATTGAGTTTTTATCAATTTATATATATCATTTAGAATGTGTTAAAAACAGAAATATATTAAGTAATTTAAATGCAAATCAAATAAAAAATAATATTACATTTAAAGATGATTTTTTATTTGCTTTACAAAATTTTAGTAAAAATTATTTTAATATTGCAGACTTTAGAAAAGCTTCTAACCCTCAATTCCCCCCCCCCCGACAATAATTTTAATGGGATGTTCTTTTACATACGGAAATGGTCTAAATTATAATGAAATATTCAGCACTCAATTATCTGATTATATACATCATCCTGTTTATAATTTAGGATTAGATGGTGCTTGTATTAAGGAAAGTTTATATATAATGAGACATCCTGAAATATTAAATCAATTAGTACAAAATAAAAATCAAATTAATTATGTAATTTATACATTTATAGATCAACATTTTCAAAGATTATATAGCGATATGTGCAGAAAACCAGAACCAAACTTTACAGCAGATAAAAATTATACTTATTTAAAATATAAAGAAACAAAATTTTCATTTTATCGTTCATTAACTTATTACTATATTAATAATTATTTTGCCTTTTCTATAAATTACAATCCGGTTAAATTATTTAATTTATACGTTAAAGAATTAAATCGTGAAATAAAAAAACAATTTAAAAATAACAATAAAGAAACTAAACTGGTGTTATTAATATATAGAAATGATAATAACTTAATTGAACAAGGATTTGATGAACTAAAACAAAATGGAATTATTGTTATAGATATAAAGAATCTGGTAAAAGAAGATTTAACAAATTTAGAATATACTACAAATGATAAATTTCATCCTAACGCAAAAGCATGGCAGGTTATCGTGCCTGCTCTTGCTAAAGAGTTAAATCTTTAATAAAAAAAAAACCCTTTTTGGGGCTTTTTATTATTTTATTAAAGAATTTCCTGTCATTTCTTTGGGTTTTTCTATATCAAGAACGATAGATAAATCTTCTATCTTTGTCAAACTCATTTAATTGCCCTTTCATATTCATAGTATTATAATAACATCATACGATATAAACTTTAAACTTAAAGTATAATATGAAAAAATTTGGGATAATAGTATTTAATATTTTTAATATATTTATTATTTTGTTAATTTGTGAATTATCAACTGCTTATATTAATTATTATAGTTTTAAAAATTTCAATGTTCCTTCAAAAGAAAGGAAAAATTATAAGTTTATAGAACATTTAAAAAATAATTATAACTTAAAAACACCATATACGTATGATGAATTTCGTGTTAGTTCTAATGGAATTAGTATGGGAGGAGGTAAAAAAGGTAGTATCATATTAATGGGTTGTTCTTTCACATACGGAATTTATATAAATGATAACGAAACATTTTCTTGGCAATTATCAAAATATACAAAAAGAAATGTTTATAATTTGGGTTTACCTGGGGGAAGTCCCAGAGAAATGCTTGATATGTTTAGAACAAATAAAATTTATGATTTTGATATAGATAAAAATAATATTGAATATGTTATTTATACCTATATTTGGGATCATCAAATTCGTTTGTATTCCAATTTACGTCCTTTGGTTCCAAATTTTAAATTAACGAAGGATAATAAACTTATTGCTCAAAAAATACATTGGTGGGACAAGACCTTTTTTGTTACAGATTTTAAAAGATTTAAGTTTTTTCATTTTGATAAAAAACATTCATTTGATTTATTTATTGTATATATGAAAGAAATAAATCAAGAAATACTAAAAAAATTAAAATATAAAAATACTCCAACTAAGTTTATTATTTTAGTTTATTATCAACCTGATGGAGAAGAACTGGATTTTGAAAAACTAAATCATGAAAACTTTAAAGTAATAAAAGTTAAAGATTTAATAGGAAAAGAAATTTCCGATGATTCTAACTTCAGAACTTTTGATAACCACCCAAACGCAAAAGCATGGCAAGTTATCGTGCCTGCTCTTGCTAAAGAGTTAAATCTTTAATAAAAAAAGCCCCTTTTTGGGGCTTTTTATTATTTTATTAAAGAATTTTCTGTCATTTCTTTGGGTTTTTCTATTCCCATTATATCAAGAACGATAGATAAATCTTCTATCTTTGTCAAACTCATTTAATTGCCCTTTCATATTAATATTAATATTATTATAATAATATCATACGATATAAATTTTATACTTAAACAGGCAAATATATAAATAATTAAAGTTAAAATATATTCTTATACACATGTAAGTTAGAAGAGGGAAGATGTTAAAAAAAATAGTAAAAATTATATTTTATAATACTTTATTACTAATAATCGGATTTATTATATTGGAAATATTAAGTACAAATTATAATGAAAAAATTTGTATGAGATTTGACGGACATAAATATTTTTCAAAAACACCTGAATTTAAGTATTTTTCGTTATTTGAATTCAGAAAACCTTCTTTAATTTTTTCCCTCCCCCCTTCCAATAAACATGATATAGTTGTCGCAGGATGTTCATTTACATATGGTGATAGCTTAAATGATGATGAAACTTTTTCAAGCGTATTATCAAAATTCACAAATAGAAATGTTTATAATATTGGGATTTCAGGCGGTTCTCCAAGAGAAATTTTATATATATTAAGAAATAAAAATATATTAAATAAATTAGTTGATAATCCTAATAATGTCGAATATTTCATATATGTTTTTATTGGCGATCATACTAACAGATTATATTATTGTAACAGACCAAGTGCTCCATTTTTTCTGCCAATAAAAAATTACACACAACTTAAATATTTAGAAATACCTACAATGCTCACTTGTTCAAATCTTGAAAATTATATTAATTTATTTTTAACATATAATAGGTTTTATAAAAATCAAAATAAGCTTTATGAATTATATATAAAAGAAATAAAGAAGGAAATTGAAAATAAATTTCCTGGAACAAAATTTATAATATTAACATACGAGCCTATGGAAGAAGATATTAAATGTCATTTAACTGATGACGGAATTAAAATTATAGATGTTCAAACTTTTGATAAAAAATTAAATACTTTAGAATATAAAATACCAAACGATGTTCATCCTAACGCAAAAGCATGGCAGGTTATCGTGCCTGCTCTTGCTAAAGAGTTAAATCTTTAATAAAAAAAAACCCTTTTTGGGGCTTTTTATTATTTTATTAAAGAATTTCCTGTCATTTCTTTGGGTTTTTCTATTCCCATTATATCAAGAACGGTAGGTGCTATATCACACAATGCACCTGTCTCTTTTAACTTTATATCACCTACATTCATAACAAATAAAGGAACAGGGTTTGTTGTGTGTGCGGTATATGGAGCGTGAGTAGCTTTATCTTCCATATATTCGGCATTTCCGTGGTCTGCAGTTAATACAACGGCAACACCCTTTTCTTTTGCCTTTTCAACAATCTTACCAACGCAATTATCAACGGTTGCACATGCTTTAATTGCTGCTTCCATAACACCTGTATGCCCTACCATATCAGGATTTGCGAAGTTAACTAATATAAATCCGTATTCATCCTTATCCAAAGCACTTAAAACTTTTTCGCAGACTTCATTAGCACTCATTTCGGGTTGAAGATCGTATGTTGCGACCTTCGGAGAGTTAACAAGTACACGTGTTTCAAGTTTATTTGGTGCTTCAACCCCACCGTTAAAGAAGAAAGTAACATGAGCATATTTTTCAGTTTCTGCCGTTCTAAACTGTTTTATACCATTTTTATCTAAAACTTCACCTAAAATATTCGTAAGTTTTTGAGGTTCAAACGCAACCGGGAACGGGAATGTTGCGTCATATTGAGTAAATGTTACATAATATATGTTTTTTCTTACTGCCTTACGATTAAATCCGTCAAAGTTTTCAAAGTTTATTGCTTTTGAAATTTCTCTTGCACGGTCAGGACGGAAATTAAAGAATATTATCGCATCATTATCTTCTATTCGTGAATTAGGAACATTAATAACAGTAGGTTCAACAAATTCATCCGTTACACCTTTTTCATATGAAGACTTAACTGCTTCAATTGAACTGTTTGCTTTATTTCCTTCGCCCATTACAAGCATATTATATGCTTTTTCAATTCTTTCCCAGCGATTATCTCTGTCCATAGCATAGTATCTCCCGGAAACTGACGCTATAGGAGGTAATTCTGCTTCTTTTAGTTTATCTTCAACTTTTTGTAAAAATTCAACTGCACTTTTTGGAGGTGTATCACGCCCATCTAAGAATGCGTGGAAGTAAACTTTTTTAAGCCCTTGTTGTTTTGCGAACTCAATTAAAGCAAGTATATGATCCAGAGAACTATGTACACCACCCGTTGAAACAAGCCCGTACATATGCAAAGCGGAATTATTTTTCTTAACGTGTTCTAGTGCATTTAAAAATTTTTCATTCTTAAAAAAACTGCCTTCTTTAATTTCTTTATTAATTTTGGTTAATTCCTGATAAACAATTCTACCTGCACCTATATTTAAGTGTCCTACTTCAGAATTTCCCATCTGTCCATCCGGAAGCCCAACATGTTCACCGTCAGCAAAGATTTGAATATTAGGTTCTGTTTTATAAAATTTGTCTAAATTTGGAGTATCCGCAGCTTTTGTTGCATCTTTCGGACTGTCTTTACTAATTCCCCATCCGTCCATAATACAAAGCAAAACTCTTTTTGTCATAATGTTTCCCTTTTTTAATCTCCCTTTTTATTATCTCTTATAAAAAAAAAACTTAAAGCCCTATTTTTATATTTCTTTGTTTATTTTTAATTCTTCAGATAATTTAGGAACAATTACATCCCATGCATACTCACTTGGATGATCATCCCCTGATATCCAATATTTTTTATCTCTTAAATCCTGTATTAGTGTATCTGCGTTGATTATTATTACATCATTAAATTTTGTTTTAAAATATTCGATATCATCTTTTATATTAGCATTATCATGTTGACCATCCGGCATGTAAAATATTACTATTTTTGCATTCGGAAAATAGTTTTTCAGTATTTTAAACGATTCTTGAAATTCTTTTATAAGTATTAATTCTTGATATTCGTCACTTTTCCTTTTTGAGTTTTCTGATGATTGATTTATTAAAGTTACAGTATGTAATGAATGAAAGAAAGGATGTTTTACATTTATTCTTTCTAATTTGTTGTTAATGTATTGATATTCTATATTAAAGAATTGATCCAACGGTGTTATTTTATAACGGTAATTCCTTAATCTATGACCATAAATAAATGTATAAATAATATATTCAACATCGGCGTTTATTTGTATCGACGAGGGGGAAAAAGAAATACTATGTTTAATTTTATTCATAATATTTCTAGAAGTAACTTGAAAATATAGAAACGAAACTCCCTCTCCGGATAATCCACGATTTACAACGGTTCTGTCCGTATAATCTGCTAATTTTCTTGAAAATGTTTCTTCATCATTTAACCCATGCCCATATGTAAATGAACAGCCAAATAAAATTATAGGTCTTTTATTTGGATTTCTGTATTCAATAGGGCGAAAGCTAAAATTTACTAAATTTTCTTCTGTTCTATTATATATTTTTTTGTATCTGAATTCTTTTATAACTTCTTTAAATCCTTTAAATTTAGAATATTGACATACAATAATTAAATATGAAATTATTTCAACTACCATTAATAAAACTAATGTAATTATTAAATTTACAACTAATATTTTTAATGTTTTTTTCAGTATAATTAATTTCATAATTTTATCGATAAACCTCTCTTTACTATGCAGTAGAACTAGTAAATACTCATTATAAATTTAATCTGTTGTAGCCAACCTTCTGCTTGCTTATCACAAACCATATAGTTGCTTGCACTACTTAAATACAAACCGCTCATTTTTAGCTTGCTTGTTTTCTATTTTTCTTAATAGATCATTCAGAAATTTTCAATCAACTAACGCATATAGACCCCATCTTGCTCACTCTGTTATGGTACTTCACTTTGTAATACCTTAGAAAAATTTATTCTAGCACTCTTTTTTTCTTAATTTTACCATAATTTGTTTTCATGTATTAATTCAAGATTTTTAGGTATTTTCACTTCAACAGAAACAGGTATATTGTCAGATTTTAAAAATCTTTTTCTGCAGCTGGGAGAAAGATTTTTACAAGAGATCATTTTTTGATCAATAGCTTTTAATAATAATTCTTTACGGCAATGATTTTAATCTAGTGTCGCAACATTACGCTTGCTCCTCGCAACCGTAAAGTTGCTCACCTTT
>CANPZN010000097.1 GCA_947588785.1 Candidatus Gastranaerophilales bacterium | reverse complement strand
TATTCAAGAGATGACGCTGAAGGTAAGTTCTTAAACAGATATGTTGAACAAAAGATACTTCCTTCAAATCCTTTTGCAACATTAGATACAAAAGGTGTAGGACAGTTAATTGAAATGTCTATGGAAAAGGGTAAAAAGGTAAATTCTAAACTTGTAGGCGGAGTTTGCGGTGAACACGGCGGTGACCCTGACAGCGTAAAATTCTGCAACAAAATCGGTTTAGATTATGTATCTTGCTCTCCGTTTAGAATACCTCAAGCAAGATTAGCCGCTGCTCAAGCAGTTATTGAAACAAAATAGTTTTATATATCAAGAGGGGAAACAATAATAGTTTTTTTCCCCCTCCCCCCTTCTAATTGTGAGCAACTTTACGCTTGCGATAAGCAAGCGTAAAGTTGCGACACCAGATTAAATTAATAAGGAGTATTGATGTGGCAAAAGATAATGATATTGATAGTGAATCTATTGACAAAAAATCAGATAATACTGAAATAAAAGAACAAATTCTAAAAGCCGGAATGAAAATTTCAAGAATTAAATCTATAATGACAATTTTAGAAACTACAGAATTTGAAAGAGAAATGGATAAAGAAACCCTGATAACTATCTGTTATGAGTATGCGTGTGATTTGCAAAATCTTTTTGATGAAATTGAAAAAATGTATGATCTGTAAAAAAAATTACTCTATATTTACATAGATTTTTTCATCATTTAATATTTTTTCCATATTCAAAATATTAAAAATTTCATTATTTTCTAAAAATTCTGAATAAATATATTTGTTATTATCTTCGGTAATTAAAATGGAAGGTTTAACTTCTTTTATATTTTTAATATATTTTATCTCATCGACAAGAAATGCAATATTAAAATTTTGACCTTCAATAATAATTAATTTACTTCCTTCTTTGATATTAGTAGTATCAGAGTTTAGAAAATTTTTCAGATCTAAAACAACAAGGAAATCACCTTTAATATTAATGATTCCTTTAACATAATCTTCACAATAAGGAAGTTTAGTAATATTTAAACGTTTAATTGAAATAAATTCTTTAACGTATTTTAAATCAATACAATAATTATTATTATCAATGGAAAAAACGATATAAAGGTTTTCAAAATGAGTATCAAGAGCATGAGAGAATGTATTTTGACAATTTAAATTGAGATCATTTCTCAGTTTTAAAATTTGTTGAGATTTATCATCTTTAGAAAATAAATCAGAATAATTTATACCTGTATCAGAAAAATTATTTTTAGATGTTTCGGCATCTATGGATTTAATATCAAGAATATTGATAATATTAGATTCAAAAGTGTACATAAATTTTACAATAGAAGTGTTATTGTTGATAGGGATAGGCTGAATATCGGATTTGTTTAATTGAAAAATATTAGTAACGTCTTTAGTATGAATAGCAAAACAACTTCCTTCCCAATATACAATAATCAATTTATCATTAATAGAAAAATTTTCGGTATAAAACCCAAGTAAAGGACATAAGTCAATAGCTTTTATAATCATACCTTTATAATTAAAAGTTCCGATAATACAAGTCGGCAGTTTTGCCGAGATTTCAATATCAGGCAAATTAATAATTTCAATAACATTTTTTATATTAACTGCATAATTTTTTGTATTAAGTTTAAAAACAACATAATAATCAGATATATTATCAGAATAATTTATTAAAGAATAAGAATAATTGTTGTTCATTTTAATTTAAACCTTTATAATAATTATACTATAAATTAATGATTATAAAATCCAAAAAATGAATTAGAATTTAACAAAGAGGAGTAAAAAATGCCTGATTTGAATATTATAAAAAATTTAGCGAAACAGAATATAAAGCATAATATAATACTTGGAATTGTAACATTAAGTATTGTTATAGCAATAATTGTATATATAGAAAATAAAGTATTAACGGTAGGTTTTAGTACGTTAGTAATAATATTTGCGTTTATACAAATGCATCTATCAAGAAATGAGTTAATAAAAGCAATATGTGATATAACTGATGATGAATATAAAGAATATAAAAAGGTATCATCAAAAGTTATAAGTTTGGGTCAAAAACAAAGGCAATTAACCCAAAAATATACAGAAATGTTGGAGAACATTATACAAACAACAAAATCATTTAAAAATATAATTATAAAATCGAAAGAGAAAACACAGAATGTAGCTATAAGATTACAAGAAACTTATGAAAATTCAGGAAAAGAAGCCAAAGCTCTGGAGCAAAATATTAACGCAATGCAAAACTTAAAACATAAAGTTCAAATTATAGCAGAGTTAATTATAGAATTAACGGATTATATAAAACAAATAGGTTCGACGGTAAGTATAGTAGAAAATATATCGGAACAAACGAATATGTTAGCATTGAATGCTGCAGTAGAAGCTGCAAGAGCAGGAGAATACGGAAAAGGATTTGCAGTTGTTGCCGGTGAAATACGAAAGTTAGCAGATGAATCAAAACAAGCTACAACAAAGATTACTACATTAGTTACAGAAATAGAACAGACAACATCATCTACAATTATAGCAACGGAAGATGGGGCAAAAGAAATAGAACGCAGTACAAAATTTGCTGCCGAAATTAATGATAATATAACGGCAATAGTTGAAAAAATAAAAGAATTAGGTTTAGAAACAGGGGATATATTAAATTCTTCAATAGAGCAACAATCTTTATCCACGGATTTATTTGATGATATTGAAAATATGAGAAAAGGCATAACAGAGGCTATAAAAACTCTGGAAGAAAATATCGAAAATGTAAAAGAATATACAGATGTTTCTATCAATGAATAATAAGGAATGATATGGATTACAATTCAGAAGAATTGGTTGAGATTTTAAATATATTTAAAGTAGAAAGTGAAGAAATTATTCAGGAATTTAATGATAATTTTTTGGCTTTAGAAAAGAATCCTTTTGATAAAACTCCGATAAAAAAACTGATTCAAATAGCTCATTCATTAAAAGGATCAGCAAGAATGCTCGGTTTTAATAGTATACAAGATATTGTACATAAAATAGAAGATGTACTTTTTTATTGGGAAAAAGAAAATGTTGTAATAAAATGCGATTTTCATATAATTTACCATGTTTGTGATTTTTTAAGTGAATTAATAAACTTATCGGTTCAAAAGAAATCTAATTATGTAGATGATAATGTTATGAAAGTAATAAATGATCTGGATAATATTATTACTGGTTCTTTAGGAGATGAAAAAGGTAAGGAAAAATCTAAATTAAATATTATAGTTAACTCTTTAACGGATATAAAGGCAATAATATTAGAATTAATGTTTGTTTTAGAACAAAGCGATAATGAAAAAACAAATGATGATATAAATGAAATAATACTTGTTGTTAGTGAAGATTTGAATCAATTACATGAAATATTTCAAAAAACAGAGAATAAAGAAATAAAAGAAAAGATAAGTACGATACTAAAATATGTAAATAATAAAAAAGATGTAGAAAATAATGAATTTCTCAAGAATTGCCAAATAATGGTTAATGATTTAAATAATGACATTTATAATTTATACAAAGAAATGCATATAAGTATAAAATTAAAGAACGAACCGGCAATAAAAAAAGAAGAACCAATAGTAAAAAATGAAGTTATATCAGCCGAAGTAGATATAATAAGTAATTTTGATTTTGTTTTAACTAACTTAGGCAGGATTAAGTTTGAAAAAGATTATATAAAAATACTTAATGAAAAATTAGAAGAAATAATCTCGAAAATAAAGAATAAAAAAATAGAATTAATATTATCAAAGACATTGAATATATTAAAGTTATTTATGGAAAGAAAAAACGTAGTTGATAATGATTGTTATATAGTTATATTACAATGTGTTTATCTTGCAAAAAGATTAGCTTTAAATGAGAAAGAAGAAAATCTTAATAATTTAAATTTTCTGATGCAGAGATTAAATGTAGTGGAAGACATGCTAAATTTGTCGAAATATAAAGAGAAAACACTTGTAAATGTTAAACATGAAGAAGATGTATTAAATCAATCTCAGGTTAGAGGATTTAAGGAATCAATAAATCCTATAGAAATACAAGAAATAAAAACATTAAGAGTAGATACATCAAAATTGGATACTTTAATAGGACAAACCGGAGAATTACTAATCAGCGGTATCAAAACGAAAGAACATATAAATGAAATTGTACGTATTATTAATAAAATAACTCATTGGAATAGTGTAAATAAAAAAATAATAAATTATTTAAGATATTTGGAAAAAAAAGGTTTCTTTATTTATGAAAATGAAGAAAATGGAAATTTATTTTATAAAAAAATTCAAGGATTTTTTAATGATAATTCAGAAACAATAGTAGAGATTCATAGTGATTTAAATCAATTGTATAAAGTTATTTCGGAAGATGATAATAAATTACATCAAACGGTAATGGAAATAGAAAATATAGCAAAGGGAATAAGAGTTTTACCCCTGGCAACAATATTTCATTCTTTTCCAAGAATGATAAGAGATTTAGCAAATGAATATAATAAAAAGATAGAGTTTATAGTTACCGGAAGTGATACAACAGTTGATAAAAAAATAATAGAGGAAATAAAAATTCCGTTAATACATATTTTAAGGAATTCCGTTTCACATGGAATAGAGAAGCCGGAACAACGAATAAAGAATAATAAATCAGAAACAGGTATAATCAAATTAACTGCAAAGCAGATAGAAAATAATGTAATAATAACAATCGAAGATGACGGATATGGAATAAATATAGACAAGGTAAAACAAACAGCATTAAATAAAGGATTGTTAACCACGGAAGAAATAGACAATATGGATAATGAACAGATAATGAAATTGTTATTTTTACCCGGATTTTCAACTGAAGAATCAATAACAGATATAGCAGGCAGAGGTATTGGTCTTGATATAGTAAAAACAAAAATAAATAATTTAAATGGGGAAATATTAGTTGATTCAGTGTTAAATGAAGGTTGTAAGGTTTCAATAAAACTTCCTGTTTCTATGTCAACAATAAAAACTTTTGTTATAGTTGTTAATGATCAAAAATATGCAATACCGGTAAATTCCGTAAAAGTGATAAAGCAAATAACGAAAGATAAGATTTATAAGAAATGCGGACAAGATTATATAGTATTTGAAGACCATTCTATTCCTATATTTTCGATAGCAAATGTTTTAGGTGATCAAAATAATTCAAATAGAAATGAAGATAAACCATTAACTTCAATAATAATAGAGAATCAAGAAATGCAAGCAGCATTTATTGTGGATAAATTGATGGGTGATCAAGAGGTTTTTCATAAAAAATTAATTGCTCCGATAATAAAAATAAAGAATATATCGGGATTTACTACGCTTGCAACAGGCGAGATATGTTTAATATTGAATCCTTATGAGATATTGAGAAATACTATAAGTAAACCAAACTTTTAAAGGTGCCGCTGCACCGAACCCGAGAATATGAGGACGAGCTGAACGACAAACGAAGTGCAGTGAAGCACTCGTCCGAAGAGAGGAAAATTCAAGACAGCGAATCTTCCGTAGGGTGACAATGGAGCCGGTTTAAAATTGGATTAGTTTCAAGACAAATATAAATAAATTAAACCAAACTATAAAGGTGCCGCTGCACTGAACATGAGAATATGAGGACGAGCTAAACGACAAACGAAGTGCAGTGAAGCACTCGTCCGAAGAGAGGAAAATTCAAGACAGCAAGCACAAGGTTGTAACACTAGATTAAATATAAAGAATAATTAATAGCAAAGTAGGGCTTTTTTCCTTCTTTTTTCTCTCTCTCCCCCCCCCACACACATACTCAAATTAATTTAGACCTTAGAAACTTCTTCAATTTCCTGATTTTGTTCTATTTCATCTTTAATATAGTTATAATCAATTAAATGAGCAACTTTATTACCCCATTCATCAATTATTTGATCATATTCTTGATTGTATGAAATAGGTTGACCGATAGAAACTTTAATTTTACCTTTGAATGGCATCCAGTTATATTCTTCACAACCGGTAATACCAATAGGAAGAATATCTGTTTTCATTTGTTTAGCAATGACAGCAAAACCTTTATTTATTTTTTCAATTTTATGGTTACGTCTGATACCGCCTTGAGGGAAGATACCAAGCATCCATTTATTGGTTCTGAAAACATTTAATGCAGTTTTAATTGTGGATACTTCAAGTTTTTCACGATTTACCGCAAAACAAGCTAATCTGTCCAGAAGGAAAGCTAAAATAGGATTTTCAAATAATTCTTTTTTCCCCATAAATGCAATAGGTTTTTTTACTGCTTCACCGACTACAAAAGGATCTAAATAAGATATATGATTAGGTGCAACAATAAAATTTCTGTCCTCAGGAATATTTTCTCTGCCTAAATATTCAATTTTATAAAATAAAGGTAGTAAGAGGTTAGGAACAAGCCATCTTCCAAATAATTGAAATTTGTATTTGCCTTCCGTGAAATCAGAAACATCTCTTTTGGTATAATTTTTCTTTTCCATTTTTCCCATTCGCATACTCTCTTAATTTATTATGGTATATATTCAAAATTACCCAAATCGGAAACAGTTTTTGCCCATTCATCAACTATTTCTTCAATACTTTTAGTGCAGGAAATAGGTTTTCCTGCTTTTAATTGCATTATTTTTTTCCCATTAGTGTTTTCAGGATTTTCTTTAACTATTATTGCAATAGGTAGAATATCCGTATTCATTTTTTTTGCAATAGAAGCAAAACCTTTAGTAATATTTTCTAACTTACCATTATTACATCTTGTACCTTGTGGAAATAACCCGAGATGCCAACTGGTTTTTTTGATAGATAATGCGGTTTTAATTGTTGAAACATCAACTTTATCTCTATCAACTGCAAAAGCACCGCACCAATCCATTAAAACCATCGACCAAAAAGTTTCAAACAATTGTTTTTTAGCCATATAAGCAATGGTAAGTTTATATTGATTGGCAATAAAGAAAGGATCAAATCCCGTAACGTGATTGCTTGCAATAATATATTTTTTTGATTTGTCAATATTTTCGATACCTTCAGCTTTCAGAACTTTATATTTAGATCTAATCATATTAATAATAACTACATTGCATGCAATATATTGAAATGCTTTACGCCATATATTAAAACTTTTAGGTGTTTTTGTTGAAAATTTTGTTGCCATAATAATTTTATTTTATCAAAAAAATTATAATTTAGCATTCTTATTTTTAGGTGTATATATTTGTATACATCCGTGAGGAAATGTATTTTTTATTGAAAAGTCAATAGTGCTGTATCCTTCTTCAAATATTATTTTACCGTTTGATTTAATTAATTTGGGTCTGCCAACGGGATATTTTGGTGAGGTCGTTTTTATAAATTCATTTTTCTCTTTGTCATATATGTAACATTTATATTTTTTTCTCGGCTGTCCTGTATAATATGGTTTCTTAAGTTTAATTAGAGGATATTCTTTTTTATAACCTGCGGTAATCAAAACATTACCGTTATCTAAAAGGGCTGTACTTGCAGAAGTTAAATC
>CANPZN010000096.1 GCA_947588785.1 Candidatus Gastranaerophilales bacterium | reverse complement strand
ATTTGTCTCTAAACTCCTTTCGTGCAAGTGTCCGCCTTTGGCTATACGAAATTCCGTTAATTAATCCAACTTTAAACCGGCTATGCCGGCACCCTACGGAAAATTTGCTGTCTTGAAATTTGCTGTCTTGGGGCTTCGCTCGCTTTCGCTGCAGCTCATTTCAGCCACATTTCTATTCAGGTTTACTTCGTTTTACCCTTTCGCAAATTTCGCTCTCTTGGAATTGGTGCAGCGGCAAGGGTAGATTTTAGTCTGCTTTTCTTTTTTTTATTTTATTCATTTGATAAATAATAAAGTTTAAAAATGTATGGTAGTTAGTAGGGTAGACTTTAGTCTACCATTTTTGTAAATAATAAAAAATTGTGTTCTCTAGCTCCGTATAGATTACTTCTAAGCTCAGTTTAAGCCCCGTAACTCAGGCTATCGCTTTCAAACAAAGGGGGCTTTTTATATTCCTTCATTAAGAAGTTTTACTATACTCAGCTATGAACTTTAATTTTTTTATTTACTTCTTTAAATTTAATAAGGTGTCGCAACCTTGTGCTTGCTGTTTTGAAATTTGCTTTCTTGGGGCTTGTCATTTGCTCGCTACCGCTCTAGCTCATTTCAGCCCCATTTCTACTCGGGTTCACTTCGTTTCACCCTTTCGCAAATTTCGCTGTCTTGAATTTTCCTCCCTTTGGACGAGTGGTTCACTACATTTCGTTTGTCGTTCAGCTCGTCCTCTCATTCTCGGGTTCGGTGCCGCAGCACCTTTAAAATTTGGTTTAACTTATTTATACTTGTCTCAAAATTCCTTTCGTGCAAGTCTATTGTTCGTCCACGAAATTCCGTTAACCAAACTTTAAACGGTTCTATTGACACCTTACGGAAATTTCGCTCCGACTGACATTCGTTTCGTTTACAAGTTCACAATTTTCAGCTTCGCTTCAGCTCAACAGTTAGCTTTATAATCTTTTAAAAAATGTCATTCCAAAATTTATATGTTCTTCTTATAAGATTGTAAATAAATATTACAAAAATTTCAAAAAAAATGCTTTTAAAATTAAAGTTCATTAAAAAAAAGTCGATAACATAAATGTAACAAACAATAAGGAGGAAAGATAACATGGAAAACATAAACCCAATAAAATTCGGAGTAACAGGAAATCAATATTTAAAACATGAACAAAAAGAAGATTTAACAAAAAATACGGCAAAAGAACAAAATGAAGGAGAAAAAAAGCAAAAACAACTGGAATCAAAAGAAGTACTCGGATACATGGCTGCTTTAAATGCGGATAAAATACCCGTAAAAACAAAAAGAAGCGTTGATGTATCAAAATACGTAAATTCAGAACAAGCAGCAAGAATTGAAAGTTTTATGAAATCATTTGAAAATGATTATCAAAAAGCAGAGAAAATAGCAAAAGATGAATTTGCAGGAATTTCAGACAAAACTGCCGGTGATTTGGCACTATCATTTTTAAATTCTGCATATCAAATATAAGTTTTCCCCAATTTCTAATTATTGTTTGTTATTTTCACAAGACCGCCTTTATGCGGTCTTTTTTTATGTTATAATATATTCAAATGAGTAAAAAGGAGGTTAAACTCGTGGGTTATAAAATATTGGATAAAATTGAATTATGTCCGAATCAATATGAATTAAAAATAGAAGCACCTTATGTCACAAGGAATGCAAAAGCCGGACAGTTTATTATTTTTAGAGTCGAAGAACAAGGCGAAAGAGTTCCTATTACTATAGCAGATGTTGATAGAGAAAAAGGAATTTTAAGCGTAGTATTTATGGCTGTTGGTTATACAACAAAAAAACTTGCAATGCTTGAAGTAGGCGAAGAAATAGTAGATGTTGTAGGCCCGTTAGGTAAACCTACGGAAATAGAGAAATATGGTACTGTAGTATGTGTTGCCGGAGGCTATGGAGCAGCACCTTGCTATTTAATATCTAAAGCATTTTTAGATGCCGGAAATAGAGTACACATGATTACGGGTGCAAGAAATAAAGATTTATTATTCTGGCAAAATAAAATGGCAACTGCTTGTACTGAGCTTCATGTAGCTACGGATGACGGAAGTTTAGGTCATAAAGGATTTGTAACTGAAGTATTAGCTGACATAATGGCAAAAGAAAAAGTTGATTATGTTATAGCTGTAGGCCCAATGCCGATGATGAGAGCTGTTGCTAATTTAACAAAAGACAAAGGAATTAAAACAGAAGCCAGTATGAATCCAATTATGATTGACGGAACAGGCATGTGCGGAGCTTGCAGAGTTACTGTTGGCGGAGAAGTAAAATTTGCTTGCATTGACGGCCCTGATTTTGATGCACACAAAATTGATTTTGATGAAGTAATAAACAGAACAAGAATATATAAAGACGAAGAAAGACGCAGAAGCGAAAATTGTAATTTATTAAAACAAGCTCAAGCTGTAAGATAAAGGAGATTATTTTGAGTAGCAACAAAATTCCAATATGCCCTTTGATGAGTGCCGGAAATGAAATAAATATTGTATGCGTTCAAGAAAACTGTGCTTGGTATATGAAAAATTATAAAACTTGTGCTGTTTATTTACTTGGACATAATGCACTATTAGATATAAAAGAAAAACAAACAAAAACACCTCAATAAGAGGTGTTTTTGTATTAGTTCATATAAGAGCTTACAAGTTTTTTTACTTCATTAGCGGGAACGGCAAATCCAATACCTATATTTGATTTGTTATTATCAGGATTAAAAATTGATTGGCTGATTCCGATAACTTCACCATTGGCATTTAAAATCGGGCCTCCGGATGATCCGGGGTTTATAGCTGCATCTGTTTGTATCTTGTTACGTTCATAATCTATTCTGGAAACAATTCCTGTTGTTAAGGTACCGTTGAATCCAAAAGGATTACCAATGGCAAGAACTTTTTGTCCTACCTTTACCATTGAAGAATCACCTAATTTAATAGTAGGCAAAGGTGATTTGGGCGTTATTTTCAGTAGAGCCAAATCTCCCTTCTCTTCATCAGCTTTCATAAGTTCTGCTTTATATGTTTCTCCCTTGGATGTAGTAACTTCAATATAAGATGCATTATTAACAACGTGTGAACTTGTTAAAATAATTCCGTTTTTATTAATAATGCAGCCTGTTCCGCTTGATAGACCATCAATCATTTGAGCTTCCACAAGTACAATTGCCGGGTTAATTCTCTCGTAAACCGTGACATTAATGAATTCTTCATTTTTTAAATCTGTATCTTTTGAATATACGATTTTGTTATATGAAATTCCACTTACAAGGTAAACCGTAAATACCAAAAAGACAGAGATGAATTGCAATCGTTTTGACATATTCTACCTAAAACTTTCTTAACCAATATTATTAAACAGTATAGAGTAATATAGTGCATTAGTAATAAAGTGTGTAATTTTGACAATTAAAGCAGTTATTATAACTTCAAATTAAGTATAAAATATTGTTATAAGAAATAGTTTTATTCTATAATTTATACGGAGGGAATGTGATTAATACTTTATTAAAACATAAAAATAATTTGGTAAAATCTATGGAAGAAATATTGGGCGAGGCAAATGTTCTCTCTTCTTACGATGAACGATATATATATTCTACCGATTCCACTAATATCACGAATCCCGAAGAAATAGCTGATGTAGTTGTATTTCCTGTGAATACTTTGCAAGTTAGTAAAATAATGAAATACGCTTATGCCAATAATATACCTGTTGTAGCTCGCAGTGCAGGTACTAATTTATGCGGAGCCTGTCTTCCTAAACACGGCGGAATAATTCTTAATTTTACAAAAATGAATAAAATAATTAATATAAATAAGAACAATTTGATATGTATTGTTGAACCCGGAGTTATTATTGAGGATTTACAAAAAGCAGCAGATGCATATAATTTATTTTATCCTCCTGATCCTTCAAATTTAAAAGTTTCCATGATCGGAGGAAGTATCGGTTTATCTTCTGGCGGGCCGCATACATTTAAGTATGGATCAACAAAAGATTTTGTTATTGATTTAGAAGTTGTTTTAGCTGACGGAACTATTGTCAATACTGCTTCTGAATGTTCTAAAGATGTAACCGGATATAACCTGACTCAATTATTTGTAGGTTCTGAAGGAACTTTAGGTATCATAACAAAAGCTGTATTAAAATTAATTCCGAAACCGGAGTCTAAAAGAGTTATGCTTGCATATTTTGATAGTTTGGATGATACATCAAAAGCTGTCAATGATATTATTTCAAATTTAATAACTCCTTCTGTTATTGATCTAATGGATAAAAATACACTTCAAACAGTTGAAAGTTTTTATCCTTCAGGATTATTAACAGATAAAGCTGCTGCTCTTTTGATTGAAATTGACGGTTTTAAATCTACTTTGGATGAACAATATAAAAAAATTATTGAAATATGTTATAAAAATAAATCGGCATATATACAGACTGCAAATACGAAAGAAGAAGAAGAAAGAATATGGATATCTCGTCGTTCTTCATTTGGAGCAACTGCGAAATTAGCACCTAATGTTGTAACTGAAGATGTTGTTGTTCCTCGGGAAAATATTGTTCCGCTTGTCATCGGTATTCGTAAAATATGCAATAAATATAATCTTAAAACCTGCATTATGGGACATATAGGAGATGGCAATATTCATCCTAATATTGCTTTAGATTTAAGGAATCCTATTGAACGGAAAAATTTTGAAAACGCCAAAACTGAGCTATTTGAACTGGCTTTATCTTTAAATGGCACATTATCGGGAGAACATGGTATCGGATGTGAAAAATCTTATTTTATAAATAAGGCAGTAGAGAGTAATTGTTTATTTTTAATGAAACAAATAAAGAAATTGTTTGACCCAAAAGGAATACTTAATCCGGGTAAAATTTTTTAGGAGGATATTTTGGAATATTGTTTAATTAATTGTACTGCACCATCTTTTCTGGAAGCAAAAAATATTGCTAAACATTTAGTTGAAACTAAACTTATCGCATGTTGCTCTATTATTCCAAAGGTAACTTCTATATATATATGGGAAAATAATTTACATGAAGATAATGAAGTATTAATGATTATGAAAACAAAAGTAAATCTTTTTGAAAAAATTGAAGCTCAAATTAAAAAGTTACATAGTTATGATGTTCCTGAGATTATTTGTATTCCTATTAGTAATGGAAGTCTTGAATATTTAAACTGGATAAATGATCAAACCAATGTTTTTTTCTAATAATAAACAAAAAGAATATGTTATAAAAATGGACTATGACAGAAGTAAACCTTTAACAAAAAGAAATGTCATAGAGTTTATTCGTAACTGCGGAATTGAAGTTAAAACTAATACTAAAGCACGTGGTAATCAAGGTATATATTTAAAAAACAGAATTGATATATCAGCGAAATTGAATGAAGATAAAGTAATTGAAGTTTTAGTTCATGAATTTGCTCATCACATACATTATTTAATTGATGAAAATTTTATCACTAACGGCGGCTCACTGGAAAAATTATTTGATACAAATAATACTTTACTAATAAAAGAAGAGCTTATAAATATAACTCGATTAACCGATAAAAATTCAAGATTAACATTATTTTTTAATGCAAAAGAAGAAACCTCAAAAAATATTAAAGGTATGCAAAGTGTAATAAAACGTGAATATCCTAATTTTATGCGTTCAAAAAAATTTCCTGAATTTGAACAATATATTAAAAATTCCGATGCAAAATATCTGATAAAATATGACGCAGTAAAGCTGATTCAAGGTTTTTTCTTTAAAAAAGACAAAATACTAACGGTTAAAAATATTGAAAATGATTTTCCTGATATGCCAAAACCTTTTCAAATGTATATAAAATTATGTTCATTACAACGTAAACAGTCAAAATTAACACGGAGAATAAATAAATTAAATAAATATTATGAAAGTCCAACAGAACTTTTTGCAAGATATGTATCCGCTTATTTCTTGACGCCTGAAACAATTGAAACTATTGCCCCGATTACTACAAACAGATTTATTCATCTTCTTAGAAACGGTTATTATAAAGAGTTAAAAGACTTGTTTGAAATATTTAAAAACTTTTAATCTATTATGCATATTTTCTCGGATAATCTAATGTTGTTTTTCCCAAAAGTATCCGATTTTCTCAAAGTTTTTCGGAAAGGATTTCCAATCACCGTAAATTCCTGATAAATGTTCTTCGTACTTATTTGGTACAGGGAAAATATATCCTTCAAATTCCAATGTTTGTAATGGAAAAATAGTTGAAAAATTAAATGATTTATATTTCCATTTATGAGGATAATCCATACCATAAAATAATACGGGAGCATTAAATTTACTATTAGGGGAAATTAATCCTTCTTTTTCTTCAAAAACCTTTATATCATTTATAGCTTGTTGAATTTTAGAAGTTGAATATACTTTATTAGGATACTTTTTATTAAAATTTTTTCTTGCATTTTCAAATTTGTTGTATATTAACTCATTAAGATTTTCATTAACAATTTCAGCAGGATATTTATCTACGGGGAAAATATCTACATGTATATTTTGATTTTTCAACAGTATTTTTACATTAAAAATATTATAACCCGATATATTTTCAGATATGCAATAATTTGTATTTATTAATTCTTGTTTTAGTATTTGTAATAGTTTTTCATATTCATCTCTTAAGATACAAATATCTATATCATCATCCCAGGGAATAAAGCCTTTGTGTCTTACGGCACCGAGTAAAGTTCCGAAATCGATCCAATAATTAATTTGATGACGTTTACAAATATTATCCAGAGTTTTTAAAATATCAAATGCCTGATTTTGAATATTTCTTAATTTCCCTTTTGCTTTCGGCAAATTTTCAATATCCGCAATATAATCAAATAACTTACAAGCTCCTGTTACGGTTCTATATAATGAGACATGAAAATTTTTTAGTTTTATTTTTATTCCCAAAATTTCATAAACAATATGTTTAAAATCATCAGTTAAATATTTTTTTAAAATTTTCATTACAGATTACCTTTTATATATAATTTTGTTTTGGAGGATGAAACATCAGGAGTTCGAGGTAAATATATTACTTCACAATAGTTTTTTAAATAATCAAATTTTCCTGCCCAATCATTACCCATTACAAACACATCAATATTATATTTTTTTATATCCTCTGTTTTTTGTTCCCAAGTTTCCTCAGGAATTATTAAATCAACGTATCTGCAGGCTTCTAAAATTAATTTTCTTTGTTCAAAAGAATATAAAGATTTTTTGTTTTTTAATTTGTTAAAATTGTCCGTAGAAAGTCCTACTATTAAATAATCACCTAAAAACTTTGCTCTTTGAAGCAAATTAATATGACCGTAGTGTAGTACATCAAAAGTTCCGTAGGTAAGTATATTTTTCATTCTATTAATTTCTACTCAATTTAATGTCGCAAAATCCCGACTGGGATACAAGATCAATCATCCTCACCTTGCTAAGGTGCTTTGTTTTTTAACATCTTCAACTTATCGTGAAAATTTACTCGGACAATTTTTACCAGACAAGTTAATTATCTTCCCCCCCCCCCC
>CANPZN010000095.1 GCA_947588785.1 Candidatus Gastranaerophilales bacterium | reverse complement strand
CTCTTTTTTATACTCTCTCCACTAATAAGAAAGTCTTGCCATCACTCCTTCCACCGTATATTTTTCTCTGTTCTTTTATAGTAAATCTCTTCGTTTTTATATACAACATAATAATTTTTAATTATTTTTTACATATCCTTTATTCCCTTTTAATTTGGGCTTAAATCCTATTTTACAATCGTTAATAAATGTTTTTTTTACACTTTTTTTATTTTTTATATTGACAATGTCATGTTCAGTATTTCCGCCTATAATCATTATTTGCTATATTTTTAGTATTTATTTTTTATTACATTAATTTTATTTCTTAAAATTATTTTATTATTAATAAGTTTGTATATGAATCGAAGTGGGGAAAAAATACTGCAAAGCAAAAAAAAACACTAATACAGCAAATTTTAAGCAGGCACTATAATAGAAAATTGATTAAATAGAAATATCTTTAAAAATTGAAGGTCGTTCTTCAAATATATTTGTACAATTTTTATTTATTTCATTTTTTATTTGTTTATTATATCTGTATTGCGTAAATAATCTTGTTATTGCAGATAGTGTAAAACCCATTGCCAGTAAACTAAATGCATATGGAATTCCTGTTATGATTGCTTTTTCTTTTATTAGTCTTGATAATTCTTTACTGTAATCGCTATTTTTTGTTTCCGCCAAATTTTGGGCAATCTGTACTAATTCTCTCCTTTTGGCTGTTATATATTTTCCATCACCTGCTTTATTTAATATATCAGGGAATAGTTTTTTCTTCTCTATTATTTTTATAAATCCTTTTTCTACAAGCTCACTTCCGAATATTGTATAAAAAACAACTAAAGGAACTCTTGTCCAAACTTCTGCTACATCTAATTTACCTCTATCCTTTGCAGCTTTTGAATATCCAAATAATCCTAAAATCGCAGTTAGTGCTAATTGACCTTTACTTAATGCAAGTTTTCCATTGTTATTATCAAAATCAAGACTAAATTTTGAAAATATTTGTAAAACTTTTTTTGATTGAATCCCTGATTTCTGTAACTTATTTGCTATTGCTTTTCCCGGTTCTAATATTGTTTTGGATAATGTTTGAAGTTTCTCTGTTTTATGACCGTTAATTGTAATATAACTTCCTGCCAATATTCCAACCAGTGATATTAGTATAGCTTTTTTTATTTGTTTCTTGGAATTACTTTCTACCCTTTTTTGTTGAATATTATCTTCTTTTTCTTCACTATTTTTATTTAAATTTGCTATATTATTAAAATTACTTTTATTAAATAATTTAAGTGTAAAAAGATTTTTGGCAAAACTCAATGTATATTCGGCTACGGGTACAATAGTACAAGCAAGAACAATTCCTGCTTTCGTTGATATTGCACGTCTTTTTATATTATCACTAAGTGCTTTATTCTCAATTATTTCATCTATTTTTTTTGGAATTTGTTCATTGATTTTTTCTTTTATTGATTTCGGTTGAAAATTTTTAAATATTTTATTTCTAAATAATTTTTCACCTAAAATGGGTGATGCAAAATAAAATATCCCTGATTCTATAAATTCTAAAAAACTCATTTCTGCAAAATCTTCTTTACTTCTTGAAAATATTGCTTTTGGTACCCAATTTGTTGCTGTATCTTGGATGAATCTTGTTGATGATAAATTTTCTTGTGATTTTATAAATATATCTGCAGCTTTTGCTATTCCCTTTAAAGGTAGTTCACCTTTAAAACTCTGTTTTTTTATTATTAATGATTTATTGTTTTCTATTTTATTCATTTATTATTCCTCGTTAAAAATTCACTCAAAAAAAAACTGCCTGAAAATAGGCAGTTTCATATTATTTTAACGAGCTATCACATTCGTACAAAACAATGACTGCCAGACATAAAGTCTTGCATTTGCATCATCATATACATATTTTGTACGTTGTAAATTATAATCATATTTTTTAAATTAACTCAATTTTTTGGATTTGTCAATATCATTTTATAATCAAGTATGTTAAATAGATTATATAGAAAATAACAAAAGTTACACCTTGCCATCTTTTTAGCTGGTTTGATTTAAATGTATATAAAAATAATATTATTATCGCTAAGAGAGAGATAAATCCATCAAAGAAAAATTCTCTTGAAAATACTATTGGTTGAATAGTACCTGTTATTCCCAGTACAAAAAGTATATTAAATATATTTGATCCAATTATATTTCCAATTGCTAAATCAGATTGTTTTTTTAATGCTGCAACAATACATGTTATTAGTTCAGGAAGACTTGTTCCTATTGCAATTATTGTTAATCCTATAACTCGATCTGATATATTTAATCTTTTTGCAATATCAACTGCTGAATTAACTGTTAAATCGCTTCCCCATACTAATGCGGCTAATCCTAATATTATAAATATTAATATTTTAGCTATATGCATCGGCTTTTCGTTAATTTCTGCAGTATATGCATTTTGAGATAATTTAAACAAGTACAACAGAAATAAAATGAATAATATTAATAAAATTATTGCATCTAACCTTGTAATTGATCCTTGCAGATATCCCATTATACCGATTAATATTGTTATAAAACCGACAAAAGGTATTTCATATTTTATTGTATTTTTTTGAAGTGTAAGGGCACAAATTGATGAAGTTATACCCAGTATTAAAAATATATTGGCTGTATTACTTCCTATTATATTACCTATTGCAACTCCATTTATACCCTTCAATGCCGAATTTATACTTACTCCGGCTTCCGGAGCACTGGTTCCCATCGCTACTACTGTTAATCCAACTATTATTGCCGGTATCTTGAATTTTAGTGCAAGATTACTTGCTCCATCAACAAATATGTCTGCCCCTTTTGATAATAATGTCATCCCTACTATTAACAGTATAATACTTATTATCATGTTTAATAAATACCTGCCTCTTCTACAATTAACGGAATAATTTCATCTAAAGTTTCTGCATTCGGGCTTGAATCACTATTCCTATAAATACTATCATTATATTCATTGCCATTAAGACTACTTATATCAATTATTGTAAAACCTTCATGTCTAAGTTTATCCCACATATTATATTCTAATTGTGCTATGGCTGAATTTTCATTTCTTTTTAAATTTTCTATAGAGTCTTTATCCCATACATAACGTATTATTATGAAATTTTTTAAATTGGGATATTTTATTTTTGCTATTCTTCTTGACTCTTCAAATAGACTTTTCATTAGATTGAAGTTTTCAAGTTGAATATTAGGATTCTTTGAATTACTTTTTCTAAATCCGTTAAATCTTTCGATTGCTCTAATAAAATAAGAGTTATATGCATAAAGAAATTGAGGTACTTCTTCTACCAGTTTGTTGTCTTCCAATTTATATTTTAAATATAAAAAGTTATGGTGAGGATAGAATGCAAATGAATTTAATCTGTTCTTTTGATCATCAACATATATATACATTATTGTATCCGGGGCTTTTATTGTATTTAAATACTCTTCATTTTTTAGAATAAAATACATGTGCTGTATTCCCCAGCCTGCACTCGCAAAATTATAAACTGTTCTGTGCAGATAGCGTGAAAGTTTTGATGTCAAATTATCTTTTAATTCTAAATCAATGCTATTTGCGTATACATCTCCAAATATAAATATTGAAGGCTTTCTTTTTATAAATGTACCTGCTTTATTTTCAAAAATTGAATTTTTATTCATTTTCTCATAATGATTAGAAAATATTTCTATATTCGTCGGATATGGAGGTTTATTGCTGTCTATAAATTTATAGCCTTCTTTTATAAGTCTGTTTGATTGTACATAATATGTTATACTTTCTGCTAGCAATCCAACTACTACAAATGATAATATTGTTAGAAAAATGACTTTTATTTTATGCATTTATCCTCCTTATTCTTTATTAACATTTTTTATACAAAGATATTTATCTTATATTGTAACTTCTTTATATTGCACTCAGCTATTTATATACGGGCTAATGGTATTTTATTGCTCTTTTTGCCTTACCCATACTGAATATGTGATGATTTACAAGGGCAAATTATATGCCTGAAATTCAGGCATATAATTTGTATATATTTATATATCTTTATATGACCCCGTAAATCTGTTCATATAAGTTGTATGTAATAAATGGTGTGCTATTTCGCTTCCCGGTTTGCCGCCTAAACACTCTGCATATAATTTCTTTATATCAGGATTAGTATGCGATTTTCTGTATTCGAGATTTTTATCTTCTTCATATAAGCCTTGAGCACGTTTTTCTTTTATTGTTGAATCTAAACAGCTTGTCGGTTGACCGCCTCCATTAATACATCCGCCGGGACAAGCCATTACTTCCATTATATGAAAATCAGCTTTTCCTTCTTTCAGCTCTTTTAATGACTTTTCAGCTTCTTTTAATGTTGATACAACTCTAACTTTTACTTGCTTTCCTTTAATATCAATAATTGTATCTTTTGTCCTTGAATTTGCATCAACACCTCGTAATGGAGTTACATCTACATTTGAAAGTTCTTCTCCTGTTACGTAATAGTATGCTGTTCTTACTGCAGCTTCCGCAACACCGCCTGACGCCCCAAATATTGTGCCTGCACCTGAATATTGACCAAATGGCGAATTTGCCTGTTCTTCCTTTAATCCTTTAAAGTTAATACCCGCTGCTTTAATCATTTTCGCAAATTCTTGAGTTGTTAATACATAATCTGTTTCACCATATAATTGTTCTCTTATTGCTTCATATTTTTTAGCAGTACAAGGCATAACAGATACTACAACTATATTTTCTTTGGTATATCCTTCATAATATTTGGGAAGAAATTCTTTCATAACCGGTGAAAGCATTCCTTGCGGTGATTTACAGCTTGATAAATGTTTAATTAGTTCAGGGTGCTGTGTTTCTATGTATCTTACCCAAGCGGGACAGCATGATGTAAACATGGGAAGAACTCCGCCTTTTGTTAGTCTTTCCACAAATTCATTTGCTTCTTCCGTTATTGTTAAATCAGCTGAAAAATTAGTATCAAAAATCAAATCAAATCCTAATCTTCTTGCAGCTGCATATATTTTACCTATTGTATTTTCACCTGGTTCAAGATTAAATTCTTCACCTAATGCAACCCTTACTGACGGAGCAAATTGAACAACTACCTTCTTCTCTGGATTGTTAATCTGTTTCCAAACATCATCAATTGCCGATTTTATTGAAATAGCACCTGTAGGGCATACTGCTTGACATTGTCCGCAAAATACACAATCAACTTGTGATAAACATCTTCCGTTCATAGGTTCTACTCTTGTATTAGAACCTCTGTTTACAAATCCTAAAACGCTGTGTCCTTGAAATTCAGAGCATGCTCTTACGCAAGCTCCGCATAGTATACACTTTGACGGGTCTCGTACCAATGACGGATTCATATTATCGACCGGAAGATAATCTTTTTCTTCAAGTTTGGGAAATCTTATTTCATCAATTCCGTATTCTGCCGCATACTTTTGAAGTTCACAATTCCCGGATTTATTGCATGTTAAACACTCTCTTTTATGATTTGCAAGCAATAACTCAAGTATTGTTTTTCTGATTTTGCGTACTCTGTCAGAATTTGTTTCAATTCTAATACCTTCTTTCGGTGGCATTGTACAAGAGGCTTGAATATATTTTCCGTCTTGTTCTATTATACACATTCTGCAAGCACCGAATTGTGTTAAATCAGGACGGTGACAGAATGTCGGAACATCAAAACCATTGTTGCGAATTACCTCAAGTACTGTTTTTTCATTTGTATATTCTACTTCAACGTTATTTATATATAGTGTCTTTTTATCGCTCATTTTCTTTATCCTTACCTATTTTGTTACTATTGCTTTGAATGGGCAATTGTCTTTACAAGCTCCGCATTTTATGCATTTTTCTTGATTAATTTTATGCGGTTCTTTTATTGTGCCTTCAATAGCACCAACAGGACAGTTTCTTGCACATTTCGTACAACCTTTACATTTATCGGCTTCAATTTCATAATGTTTTAACGCAGTGCATACACCAGCCGGACATTTTTTATCTCTAATATGTGCTATATATTCATCTCTAAAATATTTTAATGTTGAAAGTACAGGGTTTGGTGCTGATTTACCAAGTCCGCATAGTGAACCTACTTTTATAACTTGACCCAGTTCTTCCAACATGTCCAGATCTTCCATTTTCCCTTGTCCTTTAACTATTCTTTCCAGAATAGCCAACATTTGCTTAGTCCCTTCACGGCAAGGTGTACATTTTCCGCAGCTTTCATGCTGTGTAAAGTTCATAAAGAATCTTGCAACTTCAACTATACAAGTGTCTTCATTCATTACTACTAATCCGCCGGAACCAACCATTGCACCGACTTTTGTTAATTGGTCATAATCCATAGGCATATCCAGGTGTTGTTCCGTTAAACATCCGCCGGATGGCCCTCCGATTTGAACGGCTTTAAATTTCTTGCCGTTTCTAATTCCTCCGCCCAAGTCAAATACAATCTGTCTTAAGGTTGTATTCATCGGAACTTCGATTAAACCCGTATTATTTACTTCACCCGTAAGTGCAAAGGTTTTTGTACCTTTTGATGTTTCAGTACCCATTGATGCAAACCATTTTGCACCGTTTAATATAATTAACGGAACATTTGCAAATGTTTCAACGTTGTTTAAAAGTGTAGGACGTTTGAATAATCCGCATTCCGCCATGTGAATGTTCTTAGGTCTCGGCATTCCTCTTTCACCTTCTATAGATGCGATTAATGCTGATGATTCACCACATACAAATGCACCGGCTCCCTCTTTTATATGAATATGGAAACTAAAATTACTTCCCATAATATTTGAACCTAAAAGATTTCTTTCTTCTGCTAATTTAATGGCGAGTTTTAACCTTTTAATAGCTAACGGATATTCTGCCCTAACGTAAATATAACCTTCATCAGCTCCGACAGCAAATGCTGCTATTGCCATACCTTCAAGCAATTTATTAGGGTCATCTTCCATGCCACTTCTGTCCATGAATGCACCAGGGTCACCTTCATCTCCGTTACAAATTACGTATGATTTGCCGCCTTGGTGTCTATAAACACTTCTCCATTTCTTACCTGTAGCGAAACCGCCGCCGCCTCTGCCTCTTAAGCCTGAATCTTCTATTTCTTTTATTACATATTCTTGATCATTTATTTCCAGAACTTTTGATAATGCACTATATGCTCCAACGGCTATTGCTTCATCCAAACTTTCAGGATTTATTATCCCGCAATTTTTCATCGCCGTTCTTGTTTGTTTCGCATAAAAGTTCATTTCTTCATTATTTACAATTTTTTTATTTAAGGCAGGATCTACATATAATAATCGTTCAACAATCGTATCCTTTATTAATGAGTCGTATATTTCAGCAACATCTTCTTTTTTTACATGTACATATGTAAGCTTTCTGTCAGGAACAACGACTAAACAGCCCTGTTCACAAAAACCTATACAGCCTGTTGGTATAACGCTCATTTTTACATCGTTTGTTAAAATACCTGCATCAGCACCTAATTTTTTAAATTCTTCAATTAATTCTAATGCACCA
>CANPZN010000094.1 GCA_947588785.1 Candidatus Gastranaerophilales bacterium | reverse complement strand
GCATAACATACTTTATTCTCTTTTACATATTTTGAAAACATTAAAGGAAATTCACTAAAAAGCTCGGATAAAATTACGGTTGTAATTTCTCCGTATCCTATTATTAAACCTGTTTTTTCAATATATTCTTTTAAAAATTCTTCGCATTTTGTACAATCCGCTTTAATTAAGTGAAACGCTTGAGGGATTTCTCTATGCGACTTTATAACAACATTAGCACTCTGAATTTGATTATAAGGAAGATTTTTTATTAAATCGTTATTATTTTGTTCTTTTTTAGCTTCCTCGAGCCTTAATAAAAGCTCTTGCAAATCTTGCGTTTTAATAATTTTTTTATTTAAAGCAAGAATTTGAGCTTCCTTAATATTATTCTCAAGGGCAAATTTTTGCGCAGGCTTAGTTAAGACATAACTTTTTATTTCTTGCTCTTTTGAAGTATTGTTTGAGTTTGACAGATATTTTTCATATTCCTCTTTTGCTTCAAAACAGAATGCAAAAGACTCTCCCGCTTCAATTTCATCAAAAGGCTGTTTTGTAAAGTAAATATAGCCGCTAAATTCGCTCTCAAAATCATTTACTGTTTTAGTAGAACCAATTGAGGCAATTACATCTCCTTTTTTTATATAATCGCCGTTTTCAAAAAATATTTCATTAATTAAATACGTTGTGTCATTTGCATTAATTTGAGGAGTTTTTATTTCAAACATAGCTCTCTTTCAACTTTATCGGTTTTATAATTTTCGCTCTTTGGCGGAAAGTCGTTACAATCAAGCCTTGGAAGAAGATATTTATTATCAAAATTCAAATTTGCCACAAAAGGTTGCGTTGTAACTGCAAAGCGAGCGCCTTTTTTTGAAACATAATCAACAACATTTTGATTAGCATGTCCAAAGGGATAATTCATAACCCAGCAGTTTGGATTAATAAATTCATTGCAGATATCAAGTGCTTTATCAATGTCTTCTTTTATTTCACTATTTGTCATATTACCTAATCTATCATGCCTGTAGCCGTGAAGCCCAAAATACATGCCGTCATTTTGCATTTGTTTAATTTGTTCTCCGGTCAAGTAAAACTCTTTTGCAATTTCAGCTTCATCACAATTTACAAATTTTTTAAATAAATCATCAACCAAATTTTCCCTTAATTCAAACGGGTCGAGATTTTGAAGTATTGTTTTTGTGAATACTGTTTTAGGGTCATCGTATCTGTTCATTGTAAAATATTTTTTCATAAGTTCTTGAGGATCAAATCCTGCCTTAAGAAGGATAGAATTTAATTCTTTATAAATATCATTAATATTGTTATTAGCAATAATCAAATGGATTTTGTTAGTGCTTAATAACTTATTTTTTTGATCAAGCACTTTAGCCGGGATAAAAAAAGAACCCTGCATATTATGCTTTTTTAAAATCGGATAAGCTCCGCTATAATGGCAATAATAAGCATCATCAAAGGTCAGAAGAAGGGAGTTTTCCAAAATCCCCCCCCCCATCAGTATTTCAATGGTTTGTTCCATTGTTAACACATTAAAATTCTTGGAGAAAAAATCAAGCTGTTTATCAAATAAATCAACATCCAAGCCTTTTAAATTTTTAAATAGGGGATTAGTAAAATCTTTTATGTAATGGTACATTACAATATATAAAGAATTATTCATAAATTACCTCTTAAAGCAATTTATAACATAACATATACTATCTTGCAAATTTTTTCTCTATAAAATGATATAAAAACATCCCAAATAGTGTACTGAGAAATATAACAATGAAAATTTGTAAAACTGGATGTTGATAAATAAAATTCGGATGTTTGAGCCAAATAAGATTATAAACTAAACTTATTATTAATCCATGTCCGAGAAAGATTGAATATGTGTATTTACCGATTTCTTTAGAAACATTATTTTCTAAAAATTTTGAAAGATATCCTTTTTTTATAAGAAATAAGAAAAATAATCCGCAGAAAGCCAAAATATAAATCATTTCATTATTATAGTTGATTTTATGAAATGTAAGATAATGAATAAGGAAAAAGAAAAGATAAAACTCTAAAAAAGTAAAGATTAGTTTCGTTTTTAAACTTTCTTTCATTGTAGAAAGTTTTTCTTTGTAATGATTATAAATATTACATATAATGATACCCAACCCAATTCCGGCAAGTGATTGCATAACTCCAGAATTTAAAACATAATAAAAGTTCTCAAGAGGTCTTTTATCTATAGTTCCATTGTAGGCATGAAGAAGAAAAGAATAACAAAATATAGTAAGCAAGGATGTAATGAAATCTGAAATATATTTGGGAAAATGTTTATAAATATAAAAATAAAAACATAAACCAACCATAAGTGCGGAAACAAACCAGCTTCCGCCGATATTATTTCCTTCGAGTGTTAATCCTGAATTGTTTAGAAAAAGTAAAGGAAAAATATTTGAATATTTATTAAATGCACCTAAGCCGAATTTATGTAATAAAAAATATGCTATCCACATCGCAAAGAGAACAGGCCATAGACGTATAAATTTTGATTTTAAAAAATCAATAAAACCTTGATTCTTATTTAAATAAAACAAAAGAAAAAAACCTGAGATAATAAAGAAGAAATTAACACAAACATGACCTTCTATTCCGACTGAATTTTTAAGCTGAGAATACATTTCTATTTTGTTTATAAAATTTGCGTGGGAGGGGGTAATTGCTAAAAGTAATAGTGAACCTACGAAGAACAGATGAAATAAAATTATGTCAATAATCATTAAAAATCTTAAAAATTCGATATTCTTAAAATATGTTTTTTTATTTTCCATATAACCTCTAACTTGATCTTGTGGTGCAACCGTAAAGTTTCTCATTTTAGCACCTTTGTTACTCGGGCTTTGCCATTTGTTCCTTAGCACGAAATTTTCTTGCACAACTTTTTTGTATTATTATATAAGAAAAGTTTTTTTATGACTAAGGTCAATTGAAAACTATTCAGAGAAAATTTTCACTGGTTCACCAAATATAAACAAATTTAAGTACTGTAGATATGTGAAGATTATTGAGTTTGTATAAGATAATTGAGTGAAAAATTACTGTCTGTGTAATGAAAATTATCACGTATGACAAACTTTGCAACATCAACATTAAAAAACTAAGTGAGGAAAATTGAAATTATTTAATGTCGAAATTGATAAATATAATATATTTGTTAAGATGAAGGTAAATTTTATTGGAATAAAAGTATCTTTTAAAATTGTAAGTTGTTCATATATAAAGTTTATTATAACTTACAGTAAATATTTAAAGCGGATTGCGAATAGAGAGTGTAGTGCCGGTGTGGAGCAAAACCGAAACTTGATTAATATAAACAGTCAAATCGGAGAGCTGAATGACAAACAAAATTTAGTGAAGCACCCGAGCGAGAGAAAGGAAAATTGTACTACCAGGTTAGATAATATAACAAAAAGATTGTTTATAACTTCCGGAAATTTAAGTTTAATAAATACTTTAGCTTGTATAAATCAATTTAATCTTACGAAAGATTCAGAAAATAGTATATTGATATGGTCTCATGCCGCCTCAAAAGAATTTGACGAAGTTAATGAAAAAATTTCCCGATTTATTGACTTAAAATATTTTTTTAAATTTTATAATCGTAATTTAATAGATTTATATAATTTCTTCTTGTCTAATTCTTATGTGGATTTTGATGAAATATATTTCCCTAACTGTAGATATATGTTTGATATAGCAAATATTCTTTTCCCTAATCTTAAATATAATATTACGGAAGAAGGAGTTTGTGTATTAATAAAACATAGCGGTATTGATTATACTAATGTAGAAAAATATATATTCGCAAAATATCTGGATAAAATGGATATCGTCTGTGCAAATGAAGAAGATAAACAAAAATTAATTCCCTTAGACAAAAAAGAATTTTTAAAAATTTCAAATGAATGTGAAAAAGTATATCCGCTTAATATAGAACTTGATCCTGAAGATAAAAATGTAATTTTTTGTGCAACAATAGCAAGTCTTGGTATATGGAGTCTAAAAGAAATATTAAATTATCAAAATGAAATTATAGACAATTTAATTGAAAAAGGATACAAAGTGTTTTTTAAACCACATCCGAGAGATACATTTGAATATAAAGAAAATGACAGGTTCAGAATATTAAATACAAAACTTCCGCTTGAATGTTATTCGTTAAAAGATAAATGTCTTGCAGTTGTATCATTATTTTCTTCTGCTGTATGCCAAATGTATTATTATCAAGGTATAGCAGGTTTTTGTTCTTCTAAATTGATAAAAGAATGTAATGATTTTGGCTTACATATTATCAATGAATACTCTCCTCCCGTTGAAATGCTTTTATCTGTGGATGTAAATAAAATGTCGTTTAAAGAAGCTCAAAAAGAAATTCTGGAAAAATATGAAAACTGGATAAATAAAAAACCTTTATTATCTCAAAATGAATATTTAAAAAATAAATATGAAAATTTAAATATTCAATCGTATATACCAAAAAACATATGCAAAAAATCATGTTATAAATGTAATATATTATCCATGCTTATGTGTAAAAAAATAATTAATTTTTGGGATATAATGAATTACAGACTTCGTGAAAAAGAGTAGTTTTAATTTGGATTTTATTAGTGAAATTATTTAGTATTACAAAAATAAAAGAAAATTATTATGTTAAATGTCAAATAAATATTTTAGGCATTAAAGTTTCTTATAAGTATTTTAATGTTGAATATCGTCAATTTAGTAAAGATTATAATAATTATTTAAAAAACCTTAAAAAATATGAAAAAAGTGTAAAAGATAATATAACAAGAAGATTGTTTATAACATCAGGAAATTTAAGTTTAATTAATACTCTTGCAATTATAAATCAGTTTAATTTAAAAGAAAATTGTGAAAATAGTATTTTTGTATGGTCACATATATCAAATCCCGAATTTGAAGCAGTTAATGAAAAAATAAGCAGAATGGAAAAATTAAAATATTATTTAACTTTTTTTCATTGTTCTTTAATGGATGTTTATAAATATTTTATTAAAAATAATCTTGTGGAATTTGATGAAATATATTTCCCTAATTGTAAATATATGTTTGAAATAGTTAACTTCCTTTTTCCGAATAAAAAATATTATGTAATTGATGAAGGTGTGTGTGTTCTTGTAAAACATAAAGGAATTGATTATTCAAATGCGGAAAAATATATATATGCTAAATATTTAAATAAGATTGATATTTTAGGGGCTGATGAAGATATAAAAAATAAAATTATTTCATTAAATAAAGATGAATTTTTGAAGATATCAAAACAATGTGAAAAAATCTATCCCGTAAATATTAATCAATATGAAAAAAATATTGTATTCTGCGGAACAACAGCGAGCCTTGATTATTGGACATCAGAAGAAATAAGTAATGCTCAAAATGAAATAATTCAAAAACTAATCTTAAAAGGATATAATGTTCTGTTTAAACCACATCCCAGAGATACATTTGAATATAAAGAGAATGATAAATTTAAAATATTAAATACAAAACTTCCGCTTGAATGTTATTCATTAAAAGATAAATGTCTTGCAGTTGTATCATTATTTTCTTCGGCTGTATGTCAAATGTATTATTATCAAGGTATAGCAGGTTTTTGTTATTCTGATTTCTTAAAAAATAATAAAGATATTGGGATAAATATAATAAGAGAATATTCACCTTCTGTAGATATGTTATTATCAATTGATGCTAATTTAAAAACATTTGAAGAACTACAGAAAGAAATTCAATCAAAATATGAAGAATGGATAAATAAAAAACCATTGTTATCGGAGAATGATCTTTTAGCCGATTTATATAATAAAATCCCCCCCCCCGATACAGAAGAAGAATTTTGCCTGAAATATAATAATATATCGGAGTTTGGAAATGCGTTTTTTTTACTTGAATAAAATTAAAGAAAAAAATAATCTTATATTCAAATTAAATATTTTCGGCATAAAATTTTCAATGAATTTCTATCGTGACTCAGGCTTATTTGATAAGATATTAAGACCAATAAGATTCGTAATATTTAAGCTGAAATATAACAAATATATAAATAGAAAAGATAAAAAATTAATTAAACGTCTTATTATTACAAATGGAAATTTAAATTTGATAAATTCTTTAGCTATGATAAATCAATTTAAATTAGATAAAAATTCCAAAAATGATATTGTTGTATGGTCACATGTTTCAAATCCTGAATTTGAAAAAATAATGAAAAAAATAAGTAATTTTACGCCTATAAATAATTATCATTCCTTTTATGAATGCCGAGTTAAAGATTTTATTAATTATTTTATAAAACATTTTTTCTGTGAATATGATGAAATTTATTTTACAAATATAGTTGGTTTTATAGAGGTAGTTGAAAAATTATTTCCGAAATCAAAATATTTTATTACAGAAGAAGGTGTATGCAGCTTATCTAAACCAAAAATATTTAAAGAAGTAGAAAATTACATTTACACTAAATATATAAATAAAATTGATTTTATTTCTGCCCGGGGGGGGGTAAAATTAATTCTGATATAGGCAAAATAATAAATTTAAAAAAAGAAGAATTTTTAAAAATTTCAAAAAAGTGTGAGGAACTTTTCCCTTTTGATATAAAATTAAATCCTGAAGAAAAAAATGTAATTTTTTGTGGTACTTATTGCGGATTAAAATATTTGTCTATGGATGAAATTATAGACGCTCAAAATAGTATAATAGAAAAATTGATACATAATGGCTACAAAGTAATATTTAAACCTCATCCAAGAGATAACTGTAATTATCAAGAAAATAGTAAATTTCAACTTTTAAAAACTAAAATACCACTTGAATGTTATAATTTAAAAAATAAATGTTTAGCGGTTATTTCATTATTTTCTTCTATCTCTTGTCAAATGTATCATTACCAAAATATAGTGGGTTTTTGTGCTACGGATTTAATAAAAAATGCACAGGATGATATTGGTATAAATATAATAAAAGAGTATACTCCAAATGTTAACAATCTTTTAAATATTGATGTGGGAACAAAAACTTTTGAAGAATTGAAAAAAGAAATTTTAAATTTATATTTGAATTTTATAAAAGATAAACCATTGTTATCAGAGAATAAAGTTATAGAAAAACTTTATGAAAAATTAAATTTAATCTAGTGTCGCAACATTACGCTTGCTCCTCGCAACCGTAAAGTTGCTCACCTTTTAATACGCCACTCGCAAATTTTTACTCACACCTTCGGCTTATCGTAAAAATTTACTCGGACATTATTAAGAAGAAGTAGTAGTCTATCATTTTTTATGAAGGTGGACTGAAGTCCACCCTACAGATATTTTTTAAATTGTCGCAATTGTAGTAATCGTAGGGTAGACCTTAGTCTATCGATAAATAAATACAGAGAAATGGGGTGCTGAAGTCCACCCTACAGATATTTTTTAAATTGTCGCAATTATAGTAATTGTAGGGTAGACTTTAGTCTACCGATAAATAAATACAGAGAAATGGGGGTGCTGAAGTCCACCCTACAGATATTTTTTAAAATTGTTGCAATTATAGTAATTGTAGAGTAGACTTTAGTCTACCAATAAATGAATACAGAGAAA
>CANPZN010000093.1 GCA_947588785.1 Candidatus Gastranaerophilales bacterium | reverse complement strand
ATGAATTTTTATATAAAAATTAAAGAATATGATGAAGCATTAAAATGCACGGAGAAAATTAAATTTAAAGATAAAAGTCAAAAGTGGCAATGGCAGGCAAGTATATATATTCAAAAGCATGAGTATAACAAAGCTATTGAATGTGCAATGCAAGAAAAAGACGGTAATACTAAGTTCTTTCATCTGACAGACGCATATATAGGGCTTAATGACCTTGATAAAGCACTTGAATATTTGGAAAAAATTAGTGATAAGTCAACCCGTGCATATTTTCGATGTAAATTATTGATATTGGAGAAAAAAGGCGATATTCAACAAGCGAAAGAAGAATATGAAAAATACCGCTATGCAAAAGATAAAACTTATGATGAATTTCTTTTCACATACAGAGAAAGTTTTTTAAAGTAAAACCTTTAAGAAAGGTTGAGTTAAGTGCCGATAGCCAATTATAGAAGATATTAATGACAAAATTAAAAAAATACCCCCAAAATTTTTATGCATTATAGTGTTATTGAAATCCGCATTACAAAAGTTAAATTTGATAAATTTTTTCAAACAATTTAATATACAGATTTTTAATATAATTAGCAAAAATTATTTTTAGAAGGTTTATAAACAATATAAACACAGGATTTCTGCAGAAAGGGGAGTAAATATGATTCAGAAATTGAATGCAGTAAATATTAATTTATTAAACAGAAATAACAATTTAAATCAAACAAAACCTGCATTTGGAAATAACAAAACATATGAAAGAACAGGCATTAACAACTTAACATCGACACAGCTTGTAAATGCATGGCAATCAATGCATGGAATAATTCCTGCCAAAACAGTAAGTTTTGGACAAGGATTATCTGATACTTTTAAAGAATTAAGATCTACGATGTATACTTGCCGTGATTTATCAAAAGGAAACAACGGAGAAGAAGTCGGAACACAAATTCCAGTATATAAACTCATAGAAGCATTTTCAGATGATTTACCAAATGATTATGATGCAATTAAAACAGATGTTGAAGTAAAAAATGACAAAGAAAACAACAAAGTTACAATTGCAAGAACACAAATTAAGAAAATGCCTAACGGAATGTTATTATATGAAATGGCAGTAAGACAACCACAAAAAATCGGAACAAAACCAAATAAAAGTGCCGATTTACAACAGCTTATTCAAATAAATCAAAATCCTAAAACACCAGAAAAAACATATGTATTAAATACAAAAGGGAAATTAATGACAGTTGTTGAAGATGGAAATAATGTTCTGCTTACAAACACAGGTAAAATAAAGAAAATTACAGATAATAACCAGGAAAATCTTTTTATAAATACGAAACAAAAAGGAAATAAATTTATTCCGTTTACACCTGAAGTTCAACCGGTACAAAAAAGAGAACACAAACCATCTATAGGTGAAGGCACAGAAATTGTTATAGGGATGGAAGATGGAAGATTTGTTCCGGAAATAATTGATAGTATTAAAACATTTGTAGATAAAGTTAATAATGATGAAATAATACTTGATCAATTTAAAGCAGCACCTAATGCAAAAAATACACAATTAGCAATGCTCGCCGGAGGATTCGGATCTCGTGCGGAATATACGAATGCCTCTTCAGACGGTATTTTCCACAGAATAGAAAATGGTGCACAATCTACAAAGGGTGTATTTAGAACCGCAACAGGATTTACTCCTATGGAAACAACATTAATTTCATTGCATAATGCCGGTTTATTAGATTGCTCAAAAGGTAAATTGAATATCGGAGATAATATAAAATTTTATCTAAATGCGTCAGGAGTCAACCACGGCAATGGAAGTTTTAGTGCAGATCTATATAAAAATATGGAGCGTGAAGGAAGAAAATCTCTTACAATGTTTCCGAATGATTCTATGTCAAGAATGAGTAAAGCTACAAGAGAAATGGCAGATATTATGAATTCAGGAAAAGCTGCAATTGTTATGATAGCAAAAGAAGTAAAATCTAATGATGCAAAAGGCAATTTCGGAATTATGAAACTTGGTGATAATAATGAAATTTTAGAATTTGCGGAAAAACCAAAAGTTATTCCTGAAGGTTATGAAAAAGACGGAAAATGCTTAACAAATACTTTTCAATTTTCTGTAAGTAAAGAAGCTTTTCAAGCTATATCTCTGCTTGAACCATATATTCCTATTGTAGGAAAAGAATCAAGGGATTGGTCAAAAAGATTCACACCAATTATTATGACACTTACTAATGATAAACTTGATACAAATCAAGCTGTTAAAGAGATAGAAAAAATTTCCCTGGCAGAAGAAGGTTCAATTCCTAAAGAAGTAGTTGAAGAAGCCAGAAATATTCTCGGTAATCAAAAAATTATAGCTGTTCCTACAGATGAGCCCTGGGCGGATTGCGGAACTTTAAATCAGCTTTATCATACTACCATGCAAATTGCAAGCAATGATTTCAAATTAGAAGATTTTGAAAGAAAACATGTTTTAGATTCAATAAATACAAAAACAGGACTAGTTGCTTCAACTCCTGAGCAAAAAGAACAAATTGAAAATAAATACAAAATCGATGGTGAAATTATGGTTGTTCCACGAGCAAAAAAAGTTGATAATGCTATAGTTGATGATTTTATTGATAAAGGATATATAATAGTTAACAATTAAAATATAAAGGAGAGGTAATTCCTCTCCTTTTATTTTATAAATTCTCTTGAACCATTTATAAAATCATCAACAATATCACCTTGACCATATAATCTATATTTATAAATAGTTAAACCTTCAAGCCCAACCGGCCCTCTGGCATGAGTTTTATTAGTAGAAATTCCCACTTCAGCACCAAATCCATATCTGTATCCATCAGCAAACCTTGTAGAAATATTATTATATACCCCTGCAGAATCAACAAACATCATAAATTTTTCTACATTTTCATTATTTTCAGTCATTATACAATCTGTATGACCTGAACCATATTTATTAATATGTGTTATTGCATCATTTATTGTTTTAACCGTTTTTAATGAAATTATCTTATCTGAATATTCTGTTTTCCAATCATCTTCTGAAGCCTTAATAGCGGATGGGATATATTTAATAATATTATCATCAGCAATTATTTTTACTTGATTTTTTGTAAATTCAGAAAAAAGTCGATTAATGATATTTGGCAGAATTTTTTCATGAATTAAAATTGTTTCAACAGAATTACAAGCAGCAGGATATTGACATTTAGAATCCATACAAACTTTAATAGTTTTCTCAATATCAGCATATTCATCTATATAAATATGGCAAATACCGTCAGAATGTCCTAAAACAGGTATTTTTGTATTCGATTTAATATATTTAACAAGTGAATTTGATCCTCTCGGAATAATTAAATTAATAAATTCATCAGCTTTTAGCATTTCATTAACATCATCTCTTGAATTTATAATGTTAACCATATTTGAGGGAAAATCTTTGATATTTTTCAATGCTGAAACAATAATATTAAAAATTTGATTATTAGTATTTTTAGCTTCACTTCCGCCTTTTAGTATTACTGCATTAGAAGATTTTATAGACAATGCGGTTATTTGAGAAATAACATCAGGTCTTGCTTCAAATATTACACCGATTACACCAATAGGACAAGTAATTTTTTTTAGTGTAATTCCAACTGCAATTTGTTTGCTCCACAGTACTTTATTAACGGGACTATCAAGATTTATTATATCTCTTATACCTTGAATCATATCACGCATTTTATTTTCATCTAATTTGAGTCGATTAAAAGCCGATTGTGTAATTTTTTCATCAAAAAGTAATTTTTTTGCCAGATCAAGATCAATTTTATTTGCTTCAATTATCTTAGTCTTATTTTCTTCTAACGAAATAGCAATATTAGAAAGTGCATTTTTTTTTAAATCATCAGAAAGTTGTAATGCATTAATTGCAGCTTCTCTTGCATTTTTTGCCATTTCAAGAACATCACTCATAAAATCTCCTTATACAAAAGCTATATTATCTTTTGTTATAACTGCATCATAATTTTTATAACCTAATAAATCATATATATTATCAGAATGTTCACCAAGTATTTTTTTACAATCGGAAGAAGAATAATTTGCAATTCCTCGTGCAAACTCTTTTTTATTTTCATCCAAAACAGAAATTACATCCCCACGAGAAAAAGATCCGTTAACTTGTATAACCCCTTTTGCAAGAAGGCTTTTATTATTTTTCATGATTGCATTTTTTGCACCGTCATTAACAACCAGCTGACCGGTTATATTGGTTGCATATGCTATCCATCTTCGTTTTTGAGATAATTGTTCAACCGGGTAAAATTTTGTACCCAATTTTTCACCTTCAAAAAGTCGTTTTATGATTTGTGGAGATTTTCCATTTGCGATAACAACAAATCCGCCGGAGTGAGTAACAACTTTTGCCGCTTCCAGCTTTGTTTTCATTCCGCCTCTACCACCTTTTGAAGCACTATGAGCATATTTTTCTATTTTCTCAGTAACTTCTTTTACTTCATAAATTAACTTTGCATTTGGATTCTCTTTTGGATTATCATCGTATAACCCATCAATATCTGATAAAATTATAAGCAAATCTGCATCCAATTTACTGGCAACTAATGCAGATAATTTATCATTATCTGAAAAGCTCACCCCATACAGTGGATTTCCTGCCTCTTCAAGCTCAACCGTTGATACAGTATCATTTTGATTAATAATCGGAATAACTTTCATGTCCAATAATGTATTTAATACATTACTAAGACTCAAATATTTTATTCTGTTTGAAAAATCATCTTCCGTTAAAAGGATTTGAGCAGTATTTATGGAATATTTGTTAAATCCATCTTCATATATATTCATTAACTGGCATTGTCCTACCGCAGCACAAGCTTGTTTTACGGATAAACTTTCTGAAGAATCCACTCCAAGCTGCTTAGACCCCAAGCCAACCGCACCTGACGTTACAATTATTATTTCTTTTCCTTTTTTTTGAAGTTTTGAAATTTCTTCTATAAATGAATATATACGAGATAAAGAAATTTCTTTTTCTTCATTTCTTAATACATTCGTACCGAATTTAAATACAATTCTCTTTGCATCACTAATATTCATAACAAAATTATTATAACATAAATTATTCAATAAAAAGATACTACTTCAGTAGCTATTTATTCATTCTTTTAACAATTTGTTTCTGCCAGATAATCATTAATAAATTGCCTTGCGGTTCTTGGAGTCCTAATTCCTTTTAAAGCTGCAAACATTTCAGCTTTTTTTATTAATTCATCATTCATGTTTATACAGCAATCAGATGCTATTTGTTTTACAATATCTATATATTCATTTCTATTTAGGAGAGAAAATGTAAGTAGAATTCCGAATCTGTCAGATAACGATACAATTTCATCGATTGTATCATTACAATGAACTTCATTTCCTTCTCTGGACGAAAAACTTTCTTTTACAAAATGTATCCTATTAGTAGTTGCATATATCAATGCATTTTTTGGCTTATCAGATAATGCTCCTTCTAAAACAGCTTTTATTGATGAAAAATTTTTATCATCTTCATTAAATGATATATCATCAGCAAAAATTATAAATTTTATCGGAAGATTTCTTATTTTTTCAAATAATTCAGATAAATATATAAAACTTTCTTTATAAACCTGAATTATTTTTAAATTATAATCAGAAAACTCATTAATCAAAGCTTTTACCGTAGATGATTTACCACAGCCTCTATCACCATATAACAAAATATTATTTGCATTTTTTCCTTCCAAAAATGCTTTTGTATTTTGTTTAATAACTCTTTGTTGATAATCATAATTTTTTAAATCGGAAAACGTTATAGGATCTATGTATTTTACGGGAATTACTTCTTTATTTTCATTATACTTAAATGCACTATAACAAGAAAATATACCATATCCATTTTTTAAATATGAATCCAATAAATTATCTAAATCAAAAGAATTACCATTAGAATAAAATTTAGGGAAATGGTCTATTATATCCTTCATCGTGGGATATTTTTCATAACACAATTGCTTAATTTTTTCATAATCAAAATTTAAAAGTTCGTCAAAAAGAGAAAGCTCATATCTGGCAGTTTGCAAAATTTGCTCATTTTCAATTATACAATCGCTGCAACCTGTGGAAAGAATATTTTCGTCAGTATAAATTAAATGATACAAATAATTATATAAATTTGAACCGAAATCAGAACTATAGAGCATATATATAAATTCAGAATATATTTTAGCCAAAGTATCAAAATTTTCATTAACATTTATAGATTTTAAAAATAATATAAACTTAGAAATAATTTTATCATCTATAACATTTTTAAAGATAGATACTAAAAGAAATGAAGATAATTTACAGCCCATATTATAATTTTCCTGCGAGTATTTTAACCAATTTATTCTTTGCTTTATGAATAAAACTTTTGTTGAAATTTGCAAAATTATGTTTAAAATTACAATTCAGCATACGGCAATACATTTTACAAGTTTTTGTTAAGTGTCTGCATTTTTCAGATTCAGCATTAATCCAAATATCTTCGGGGAGAGTTTCTTTAATATTTCCGACAGGAAGCATATTAAAACATAATCTTACATCTCCATAAGGATCTATAGCAAAATTTGTAGTACCGACATCACAAATAATTTCTTTTAAAATATCATCAGGATTATTAAAAAATACTTTCATTGCATTTAATTGTTCATATGAATTATAAATTGAATGACCTGCCTGTTTCATCTCTATTAATTTATCAACTATTTCAGTTGCTTTTTTAGCCATTTTTTTATATTCATCTCTTAACATCTGAGGCATTTTGTACGTATGAGTAGGACAACCTTTTTGATAGAAATATCCATGAAATGATTCTTTATCATCCATAAGCTGGAACATGATACCATTAATTTTATTTTTTGTTACAAACTCAACCAAAGGTATAATTTCATCTAAATTTTCAGGCATCATAATTGTGGCTATATTTATTCCCAACGATGCATGTTTTTGATTTCTTATTCTTATTAATTCATGAATAGCAGCTATAGTTTTTGCATATGAACCATCCCTGCCTCTTGAAATATCATGAACAATAGGATTATTAATTGCATTTAAAGAAAGGTTCAACGATTCTATAGGAGAATCAACTATTTTCTCATATAAATGTTCAATACTAAACGAGTTAGTCATAGATGCAACTTTTATTCCGAGCGAATGTGCATGTTCTGCAATTTCAAATATATCAGGTCTTAAAAAAGGTTCACCGCCGGAAAAACAGAACCAAAATCCCTCGCCAAGCCAATTATGTAATTTTTCTAATACATTTTTCCAATCCTGAGTTGTCAATTCTTTTGACATAACATCAGAAGCAACCGTTTTCCATTTTGAACAAGTTACGCATTTCATTTGACAACGATCAGTAACATCAAAAGTTATTTGTTGAGGTTTTGTAAGTTCCTGTTTCATAAAGACCTTCTTTCTTTTAAAATGGTATCAATCGGCAACTTTGGTGTCAAGTAATTATAATCAATTTTTAATACTGTTTAAATATGTCCAATTTTGCAATAAGGAACCGAATTTTCTATAGGTGCAGGCAGAGCCGGTTTAAAGTTGAATTAGATTCAAAACAAATATAAATTGTCCGAGTAAATTTTTACGATAAGCCGAAGGTGTGAGTAAAAATTTGCGAGTGGCGTATTGAAAAAGTGAGCAACTTTACGCTTGCTCCTCGCAACCGTAATGTTGCGA